>DASYVG010000230.1:0-2241 GCA_035937255.1 Chthoniobacterales bacterium
ACGTAGTCTAATTCGAATGCTGGCGCTGATTGCTTGCGGCCGCATTCCGCTTGTCTTCATACAAGCTCTCGCGATGGGCCACGCACAGACAATCAACATCGGCACCCACAATTTTATGGATGCTGAACGAGTTGCGAATGCTGCGAACGATCCCCTCACCCGGGCACGCTTGGAGGCGTGCGTCTTTAAAGGCGCGGTGAAAAATCGTGCCACCGGAGACTGGGAGGCTGTTCCAATGTGCTCAATGAACAGCGCGCGCTGGAGTGAAGTCTACGCGGAGCGACTGGCGGCCGTGGATAATGAATCGTAATGGAACTGCCAATCCCGGTCATCGCTTGACTGATCACCAGTCACCGATCACTATTCACCCTCTTTCCGGCTCCGCCGGAAACGGGCCTGTAGCTCAGTTGGTTAGAGCATGCGCTTGATAAGCGCAGGGTCACTGGTTCGAGCCCAGTCAGGCCCATTCTCTGCGATGGGATCGCGTCACGAGATCGCGGCGACGGTTTTCGAATGCGCGGCGCGACCGAAGTTCCAATAAATCGCCAGGCCCAGAGTAGCGCCACAGCAATCGATCAACACATCGCGCGGCGAGGCGGTGCGCGAAGGCGTCCACGCCTGATGATATTCATCCGTGGCCGCGTAGAGGCCGGCCACCAGCAGGACGATCGCCGCCTGACGAGCAAACGCATTGCGCGTGCGGCCTCGGAGCGCGCGCAAGAGCAGGATCGCGAGCACCGCGTACTCGGAAAGATGCGCCGCTTTGCGCACCAGCAATTGCACGGTCGCGATCGTATGACTGGAAATCGCCGGGTGAATCCAGCGCAAAAAAGGAATCAAAAAACGCGACGTATGCTCCGCCGATCCGAGATCGGTAGAGGCGATGAAGATGACTAACATCCAGGCAAGGACTGGCATCCAATATGTAACGACTTGCCGCGGCTTCGTGTTCAACGGAATTGCAATCTAGAAGACCGTTCCGCAGAAACAAACGAGATCGACGAAGCGCTGCGATTGCAAACCGGTGCGCGCGCCCTGATCTTGGCGCCCTCCAATGGGCGATCTCGGACTAACGCAGCCGCTGAAATTTCAGCCGATTTTCATGGAGAGAATCTGGGGCGGACGCCGGATCGAGACACTCTTCGGAAAGCGCCTGCCTCCGGGCGTGCGTATCGGAGAATCGTGGGAGATCGTCGACCGCCGGGAAGCTCAAAGTGTGGTGGCTGACGGACCGGCCCAGGGCAAGACGTTGCACAAACTGTGGACGGGGCACCGACGCGAGGTTTTCGGGACGATGGCCGCGAGTAAACGCTTCCCGCTCCTAATCAAATTATTGGACGCGCAGGAAAAGTTGTCGGTCCAGGTGCATCCGCCCACCGGCGCAGCGGAAGAGCTCGGCGGCGAAGCCAAAACGGAATTCTGGTACGTGGCGGACGCCGCACCAGCGTCCGAACTTTACGTCGGACTGACCCGCGCGTGTTCGCGCGACCAATTTGCCGCCCGCATCGCTGCCGGCACGATCGAGGAAGTGCTGCACCGAATTCCAGTTACAGCCGGCGATGCGATGTTCCTACCGAGCGGCCGCCTCCATGCCATCGGAGCGGGCAATGTGATCGTGGAGGTTCAAGAGAATAGCGACACCACCTATCGCGTCTTCGACTGGAATCGAGGCGGGAGCGGCCGCACGAAGCGTGAGCTGCAGATCGACGCCGCTCTTCGTTGCATAGACTTTGAGGATGCGAAGCCGGCGCTGATACAACCGGACGGTGAGATTTTCGTGGACGAGGCGCCATTCCGCGTGGAGAGATGGGAGCTCGGCCGCGAACGGGTGGCGAGTTCCGATGCGCGCTTCGCGATTTTCTGTTGCCTCTCCGGAGAGGTAGAGTGCGGCGGAGTCCCTCTGATGCCGGGCGAGTTTTTTCTGCTGCCTGCCTCACTGCACGATTTGAAAATCATTCCACGGAGCGACCAAGCACATCTACTCCGCATCACGAGCGGTCGCCGGAGGGTGACTCGCGGAGGTGCGCAGAGAGCGTTGGTCTAATATCCTGTATCCTTTTACTCATATAGGAGCTGTCACGCGAAAGCGCGCCTCTGGGGAGCGCACGCGACTCGCGTGCTGGCGGTGGCGACCTCGCCAGCGCGAAATTTTCTTCCCTGCAGCGCGCTTTTCAGCCTTACGGCCGTGAACACGTGTTCAATCTAGCATGGATGCTATATTAGCTTTCTCCCGCACGCGAT
>DASYVG010000231.1:0-2184 GCA_035937255.1 Chthoniobacterales bacterium
CGGCGCGCGGCTTTCTTGATCGCTCGCCGCTCCGCCGCGACCGCATCTTTCTCTTTCCGCCGATCGCACGCCGTGGTTCCACCGAGCGCGTCCGGCGGCAGATGGCGATAGCGCGGCTTATTCGCGCCGACCCTCCTTTCACCTGGCTTCGCGTATGGGTCCATCAGGTAGCGAGTTTACCCAGCCGCTTGCTTCATCCAACCATTTCAGCGTCGCGGGCTTCTTCCTCCATCGATTCCATCCAAAGCCAGACACGGCCGGTGGCCCGATGTTCATCTGTCGCCTGCCGCAGAAGCTTTCGCGGCAAAGTTAAATTCGACGCATTTTTCTCGATCCATTCCCGCCGATCTCCAGCCACGAACCGCTCGATTCGATGGCTTGCGCTGAAGCGCGCGCAAAGTGTTTCCTCGACCCGAATTGAGTTCGGCAAGGTTTCGTGAACTTCCACTAACACATCGCTCTGACGCAATCGGGGAATCACCGCTGGCTCGAGCAGGTCAATCTCTGCTCCTTCGATATCGCAGATCACCAGACTCGAGAATCCCGCGAGTGCGTTCAACTCGGCGTGACGGCAGAAGCCTCGGATGTCGATCCGCGCCTCCGCTCCGTTAAGGTCAGCCAAGCGCTTCAATTGGCGCCTGGAGATGAAGTCCGTATCGAACGCGGCCACTCTTGCGCTTGGCAGCGCGACCGCCAGTCCCACCGCGTAGTAACCTTCTGCGCATCCGACATCAGCAATCGTCCGGTAATTTCGGCGTACGATTCGATCGAGGATCGGAGCAAGCTCAGCTTCGTAGGAGCCGAGCCACTTTGGCGTGATTGATCCCCAGACGATCTCATCCAGATAACGTAACGAACGAAACGGACCAGTCTGGACGACGACGGGCGCGCCATTTGGAAAGAGCGACGAAGCGACTGTTTTCTGGAAGCTTGAAAACCTCCTGCGAAAATAACGGCGGTGTCGCACCGACCGTATGCGCGCGGCAAATCTCGGGGCCGCTGCGTAGACACGGGAGCGTAGAAATCGCCTGACGAATGTGCCCGCGGCATGGATCATCGGTGCGCCTGCAGGGAAGAAACCCGGCCTATTCGTCGCCCCAATTACGGTAAATATAGAGCTCTCCGCACCGGGAGAGTCAGTCTGCCAGTTACGCGCATCCCATACGCTTTCTGCATCCGTGCGATCGCGTGGCCCACTTCGCTCGAGAATAGTCCGTCAATCGGCCCGCAGTAGTAGCCCCATCGCTGCAGCGAGACCTGGGCGGAGCCGACGTATGCTGGATCCGACAGCAACGTTCGACCCGAACGCGAATAGTAGAACAACCGCGAGGAATCGCGCCGCGCGAAGTCCACCTCGTTCAGACTCGGCATCTGATGAAACGTCCCCCATTCATCGCGGGTGGCCAGCGGGTCACTCGAGTGAAAAAGCGGATTCTCCGACGCCTGCAACACACCGGCGGTCCGAGCCAGACTCACGAGGAATAATAGAATTATCTTTCTCATTCCGTTTCGAGGAATTTTGGGACTTAGGTCTTCTGCCCAAAGCTTAGCGTAACGTCTCACAATATTGAAACAGAAATCTGCGCATGATCGTTTCGTCACGGACAAGGCACGGTCGCCGCGCGGTGCTTCTCCTACGAGGCTCATACAGGGCCATTCAGGCGACCCATCCCCATTGCGAAAAAACGAGCATGAAGAAAGCAGCCAATCCGGTGGAGACAATCAGGTAAGACCGATGAAAATGTTCATTTCGCCCGAGCAGTGCAAGAGCCATCACAAGCGGAAAATCACCAGGCCGAGCCGGCCAATCGAAAGCGGCAATCCCCACGCTGTCACAAAGAACCGTGATGCGGTGACATAAATGCCATAGGAGGCCTGCATGCGCAGCAGAACGACACCGCACCCGAAGACAACTCGCGAGGCCGAATAGAGCAAGTGGCACCGCCAGGAGCGCCGCGGCGTCAGCTCGTATCTCGCGCCAGCGGAATCTCCGCTGCACCAGGTATTCGTACGTCAGCGGCAGCGCGATCAGGAAACCCGGCGCGCGACAGATCGCGGCTGCTCCGCCGAGAAGACCCGCTACCAGCCATCGCCGTCGCCGCGTGTAATACATCGCCGCTAATATCATCGCTAAAAAGAGCGACTCCGTGTAGACCGCGGACAAGAATACGGTCGTTGGTGGTG
>DASYVG010000232.1:0-2712 GCA_035937255.1 Chthoniobacterales bacterium
ATGACATCCGGCCGGGAGGCGCGCGCAATCTCGACGCCGCGGTTGCCGTCCCTCGCACTCAGCAAGCGCATATCGGGCCGGCGCGCGATCAGATCCTCGACCAGCATCAGATTGGCCGGGTTGTCCTCGACATAGAGCAGGGTGCGCAACCGCGCGCCGGCTTGAACTTGCGCCTGGGCGAGCGCCGTGGGTTCGGCTGCGGCGGCGGCAGGTCGTGGTTCAGCCGTCAGGTTCAGTTCGAGCCAGAACACACTGCCCACACCGACCGTGCTTTCCACGCCAATGACGCCCCCCATCAATTCGACCAGCCGCTTGCTCATCACCAGGCCGATGCCGGTGCCTTCGTCGATGCCGGCCTCTTTGCCGAGACGATTGAACGGCTGGAACAGCTGCGCCATTTTATCGGCGGTCAATCCTTCGCCGCTGTCCCTGACACAAACGCGAATGCGTCCTGCGGTGCTCGCCATGCAGTCCACGACGACCGTGCCGGCCACTTTGTTGTATTTGACCGCGTTGGAAAGCAGGTTGATGAGAACCTGCTTCACCCGGGTCCGGTCGGCTTTGACAAAGTACGGCAGTTTGAACTGGGGAAAAGTCATGCGGATGCCGCGCTTTTGCGCCTGCGGTTCGATCATGGCGTGGCATTCGCGCACGACTTCGGTGAGCGACATCGGTTCCAGCGACAGCGACAGCTTGCCCGATTCGATCAGCGCGAGATCGAGGATTTCGTTGATCAGTTCCAGCAGGTACCAGCCCGCCTTGAGAATCTGATCGACGCTGCGCTTCTGGGCGGTCGTCGGCGACGGCGAACCGGATTCGATGAGCTGGGCGAAGCCGAGGATCGCGCTTAGCGGCGTGCGCAGCTCGTGGCTCATGCTGGAGAGGAAATCCGATTTCGCGAGGTTGGCTTTTTCCGCAACGGCCATGGCGTTGTTCAGTGCTGATTCGACGCGCTTGCGCACGTCGATTTCCGTGCGCAGTTGTTCATTCAATTTTTCCGCCGCGTCCATGAGTTCATTCTGGCGCAGCGACCCGAGCAGCAACGCCTCGTTCATCGCGAGCATTTTGTCGTGGAGCTGGGCGGCCTCGTCCATTTGAGCGTTGTTGCTACTTCTTCGCTTTCGCTTTCGGTTCCGGCGAGGCTTCTTCTTTTTGCGCCGGGCGCGGGCCGGTGCGCGTGGGGATTCCGGTGATCAGCCCGTCGTAGTCCGTGGATCGCGGGTGGATCACGACCACGCCCTTGCCCGTGATGACATATTCGCGGATGTCCTTGCTGTGATTGCCGCCGCGCATTTTGATCACGACCATCACCTTGCGAAGCTGGCCATCGATCTCCACATAACGCATCCGGATGACGTCATCGGTGAGGAACGAGATCATGTAGTGGCTGAAGGAAAGCCCGGTAAAGGTATCCTCCACTTCGACCGTGCTGAGAATCGTGACCCCGGCGCCCGTCAACGCCACGATCAGCCGGTAGAGCGACTCGCGAAAGTCCTCGCGGAAACCGGGCGCCAGCGCCATCTCGAGACTGACCAGCGAATCGATCACCAGCCGTTTCGCGCCGACCCTTTCGACGGCATCGAGAATCTCCTGCATGGTTTCATCCACCGAAAGGTCGAGCGGACGAAGGTAGAGGATTTCCAGCTTTCCCTGTTCCTGCGGCGTTTTTAAATTCAAGCCAAAACTGTCGGCGCGATCCGTGTAGCCTTTCGGGCGTTCTTCGAAGATCGCCATGATTGCCGGTTCCCCATGGCGCAGTCCCGCAGCGATAAATTGCGTGGCCAGCGCCGTTTTGCCCGTCCCCGAAGGCCCCGCTATGAGGAGACTGTCGCCTTCGAGAGCGCCCCCGCCCATCATCTTGTCCAGATCGGGAATGCCCATGGAAAGCCGCCGGCGCCGCGCCGGCGCCTTCCTTTTGCGGTCGAATCCCAAGGTGCGCGAGAAGGCCTGCAACCCGCCATCGCTGATGCGGACGGTGTGCAATCCCGGCACCGAGTCCTGCCCGCGCACTTTCAAGACTTGCAATTTTCGCACCACCGAATTTCGCTCCACCTTCTGCGAAAGCCAGAACAGGCCATCGGCGATGGTGAACAGCGGATTACCCTGGGTCTCTTCCGTGCCATATTCGCCGACCAGAAAGGTCGTGGCTTGCCAACTGGTGAGAAACTGGGTGAGTTGCTGAATGAACGATTGCATCTCCACTTCGCCGGCGGTGGCCAGCGCTTTGCGCATCACGGTGCGAAAGGAATCCACCACCACGAGGCCCGGATTGAGCGCCGTGACCTGCTTGATGATTTCAGCGAGGACCGCGTTCAGATCCTGATTCAACACCAGGTCGCTCAGGTTGATAAAACGGATCGTCTTGCCCACCTTGGATTCGTCGAAGAAAGAAAATTGTTGCTGATAGCGCAGCATTTTCAGGGCGGGTTCGCCGAGGACGGTGAAATAGAGCGCGGGCTTTTTCTCAGTGGCATTGGCGAAAACGATCTGATGCGCCATCGTGGTTTTGCCGCAACCCGGCGAGGCGGCGATGATGTTAAAAGAAAATTCCGGGATGCCTCCCCCAAGGATATCGTCGAGGCCGCGCACGCCGGTCGGAAGTTTGCGGATCGTGACTTTCGCCGATCGGCTCACGTCTTTATTCGTCAGTTTGCGGTTGGCCGCGTTATTTTGTTTTTTCATTTTTTACTCCTTCATCAAAATCCAAATTAT
>DASYVG010000233.1:0-1991 GCA_035937255.1 Chthoniobacterales bacterium
TACGATCGTTTGCCGGCGCCCGGGAGCGCGGTCCGGATTCTAACGCATCTGCACATCCGCGAAGACGCCCACATTTTGTATGGCTTCATGAGCGGAGCGGAGCGCGATCTCTTTCGTCTGCTCGTCAATCACGTCAGCGGAATCGGGCCGAAGCTGGCGCTTGCTGTGTTGAGTGGAATGAGCGTTAACAACTTCAAAACCGCCGTGGTGAACAACGACGTCGCTTTACTTGCGAAGATCAGCGGACTCGGCAAAAAAACCGCCGAGCGAATCGTCCTCGAGTTAAAGGATAAACTCGGAGTTGCGGCGGCATGGGAGGCAGCCAGCGCCATGCATGCGCCCACGCCGGAACAGAAGCAAGCCAACGAGGCGGTGCTGGCTCTAATCGCGCTCGGTTACAAACAGGTCGACGCGCATAGAACTGTGCGCGACCTGCAGGAAAAAGAGGGCCCCGCCACACCAGCGGAAGATTTGGTGAAGCTCGCGCTGAAGCGCATGGCTGCCGGGCGATGACTGCCACGGTCGAACAAGACAAGCGGGCCGCGATCCACGCCGCATTTCCGGCGGAAGGTCTCTTCGCGGAGAGGGACTGGCTCATTTCGCCGGAGGCGTTCGCGATCGACTCAAAACTCGCGCGCGATCTGGAGCAACTGGGACACCGGCTGCTGGTTTTTCAACGAGCGTGCAATCAGCTCTATCAGATGAGCGTGAAGGGCAAACAACCCGGATGGATCGCAAAATATTTCGATGCCGGCAAACCACCGGAGCTGGTCGAACTTTCTCGCCGAAAGCAGTTCCGCGACGAGTTGCCGCAGGTCATTCGTCCTGACCTGGTCCTGACGGAAACTGGATACACCATCGCGGAAATCGATTCCGTTCCCGGCGGTATCGGTTTGACCGCCTGGTTGAATAAAACGTATTCCGCCATCGGTGCTGAGGTCGTCGGTGGCAGCGATGGGATGATCGATGGTTTCAGGTCCGTGCTGCCCAACGGCGGCGACATTGCCGTCTCGGAAGAATCCTCCACCTACCGTCCCGAGATGCGCTGGCTCGCTGCCGAGCTTAACGCGATCAGCGCGGAGGAGCGCTGGAACGTGGTCGAGGCAGAAACGTACGAGCCGCGGAACGGCGCGGACGTCTATCGGTTTTTCGAGCTCTTCGATCTGCCAAACCTGCCCCGGGCCGGCGCGTTACTGCAGGCGGCAGCCGACGGCGTTGTCCGTGTCACCCCTCCACTGAAGCCCTACCTTGAGGAAAAAATGTGGTTCGCGCTTTTCTGGATGCAGCCCTTGCGCGAGTTCTGGCGGCGGGAGTTGGGCGAGAAATACTTCGTTAAATTACACGAATCGATTCCGTACTCCTGGCCCATGGATCCGACGCCGCTTCCGCCCCACGCGGTCATTCCGCGCCTTGAGATTAATGATTGGTGTGAAGCGGGAAAATTGAGCCAGAAAGATCGTGAACTGCTGCTAAAGGTGAGCGGATTTTCGCCCTTAGGCTGGGGCGGCCGCGGCGTCGCGCTTGGTCAGGACCTTCCGCATGCGGAGTGGACGCGCCGGATCGAAGAGGCGCTTCGCTCCTTTGGATCATCCCCTTCGCTGATGCAGCGCTTCCATAAAGGCCGGCTGGTGGAGCAACCGTATTGGGACGGCGAAAGTGGAGAAGTGAAGATCATGCGTGGCCGCGTCCGCCTCTGCCCGTACTATTTCGTCGAAGCGGGCAAAACGCGTCTGCGCGGCGCACTCGCCACGATTTGTCCCGCCGACAAAAAACTTCTGCACGGTATGCGGGACGCGATTCTGGCCCCCACCGCCGTCATTGACTCCGCTTCCGTGGACAATTCGTTAGGACCTAACGAATAGATGCACGCGCGGCCCAAGATGGCCCGCGGTCAAGCGCGCTCGGAGTGGTCTCCGCCGAGCCGGGCCTCGTTGTTCCGGACCGTCGCTTTATCCGACAGATGGGTAAGCCATCCCGGTGGAGGCGCCGCG
>DASYVG010000234.1:0-1830 GCA_035937255.1 Chthoniobacterales bacterium
TGTTGGATCTTGGCGGAGGCCGCGATTAAGCGCGGCGGGTCTCCGGCGCGGCGCGGTTTTTCCGCCACCGCGATTTCGCGGCCTGTCACGCGGCGGCAGGAATCGATCACTTCCCGGACGCTCGTGCCGCCGCCGGTCCCGAGGTTGTAGAACTCACTCTGCGGCGCCCCCAGCGCCAGGATATGAGCGCGGGAGAGATCGAGGATGTGGATGTAATCACGAATGCACGTCCCGTCCGGCGTATCGTAGTCTGTCCCGTAGATATCAACGTTCGACCTGTGGCCGAGCGCGACCGCGAGCACGTTCGGAATCAGGTGCGTCTCCGTGCGGTGATCTTCCCCAAATTTTCCGGAGGCGCCGGCCGCATTGAAATAACGCAAGGCGACAAAGATCAATCCATGAATTTCGCTGTACCAGCGCAGAATTTTTTCAAAAGCGAGCTTCGATTCACCGTAAGGATTGATCGGGCGCTGCGCCTGCGTCTCGTCGATCGGCACGCGCTCGGGAGGACCGAAGGTCGCGCACGTGGAGGAGAAAACGAGGCGACGCACGCCCGTCGCAACCATGGCGTCGAGCAAGTTCAAACCGTTCGCGATGTTGTTGCGGAAATATTTCGAAGGATTCGTCATCGACTCGCCGACGAGAGCACTGGCGGCGAAATGCATGACGGCATCCGGACGAAGCGCTTCCAGGACGGTGGTGATGGTGGTCCGTTCCGCGAGGTCGCCCGCAATAAATTCGGCGCGGGGATCGATCGCGCGCCGATGTCCCTCAATCAGATTGTCGAAAATCGCTACCGCGTGCCCTTCATCGAGCAGAAGCTCGGCGCAGACGCTCCCAATATAACCCGCGCCGCCGACAACAAGTATTTTCACTCGCCGAACAGTTCGACGGCACGTCGGATTATGTCAAAACTCACGCAACGCGCTTTGCCTGCGCGTTTTAGTTTCCAAAGCTGCGACCATCCGGCCGACGATGCGGACATGACGTCGCGGGCGCAGCACCTTCAAACTTTGCTCCGCTGATCCCCATTGCAGGATTTCGACATCGACGCGACGCACTCCCCAGGCGCGCATGGCCGTGCGAGTCGCTTTGTAGAGATCGATGGTGTTCGTCCCGATCAACGCGCCGCCGTAATCGTCGATTTCGTAAATCTCTTTCGTGCCAACGATCTGAAATTTGGTTCCCAGAGGAAAGCGCGACCAGTCGGAAGCAGCGCTGCGCACTCTTCCGGCCGAGAGGCGATCGCCGACGGCGTTTCGGTGCCCCGTTCCCTCATCGCCGGTGTAGGCGGTGGTACGCACTTTTTCAATTCTGCGGCCTTTGGCTCCGCTGCTCAGACGACTCCGGGCGGATTCAGTGGCGCACCCGATCAGTAGCGAGCTGCAAAGCAGAATTAGCGTAAGTCTTACGGGCTTTGCCATTTGCTCAAAGACGGGGTCCATACGTGTTGCGCGTTAGCGTAGCAAGGCATAATTTCCGCGCCCGGCGGTTTCGCATGCCACTCCCCGTTCAAGCACATGTTGGACCGAATGTAATCCTCGACAGCCGCCTCGCGCTCTTCCACGAACGGGAATCCTGGCTAGCCGTCGCCGACCTCCATTTTGGCTACGAGATAAGCCAGAGAGCCGCCGGGAATCCGAGACGTTTCAGTTCCATCACGGTCACTGCGCTCGTGTGGGCAAGGCGACTCCGCAGATCATCGGCCACCATCATCCGGCGGCCTTGAGCGATGGAGCCGGATTGCGTTTGAAGTTTCCCGCGCTCGTTCAGCAAACGAACTGTTGGATCATGCCGGCATTTTCGCCGTAGGCGAGCGGCACGACCTGG
>DASYVG010000235.1:0-3583 GCA_035937255.1 Chthoniobacterales bacterium
CGGATGATGTCGCGCGCACGGCAGCGGTAATGCGCACTGCTCTGTCCGAGCGAACGGCGTAGTAAAGGAACTTTTTCGCGGCGGCCAACCCGGGCGAGCGCTGCGATCTACGGGTAATCGTTTATGTCCATCAGCCCTCTAAGATATGGTTAATGCCCTGTATCCTTTACTCATATAGGAGCTGTCACGGGAAAGCGCGCATCTGGGGAGCGCACGCGACTCGCTTGCTGGCGATGGCGACCTCTCCGGCGCGAACTTTTCTTCCCCGCAGCGCGGTCCCGCCCGCACCGTGCCAAGTTTGGTTTCGGCGCGTCGCCGAAACCCGCACGCGAGTCGCGTGCGCTCCCTAGAACGCCGCTCGGGCTGCTTTCCATTCAAGTGATATATACACAGGGCTAAGGCTAAAGTTGAAATTGCCGACATCGAATTGGAAACGCGTCGGATGGTCCGGAGCGCAGTGATTCAGCTTTCGGTCGATCAGCGGCGTGCAATCGAGATGGCCTTCTTCGGCGATCTCACCCAGAACGAAATTACGAATCGACTGCAGAAACCGATCGGAACCGTCAAAGCGCGCATCCGCCGCGGAATGATCAAGCTGCGCCAGATTATCGAGCCGAAGCTGTAGACTCCGCCCGCGCGAAGCTAAAACCTTTGCGTCGGCGGGACGCTTCGACTAGGGAACTGCCGCTGTGAGTTCCCCCGTCACGGAGCCGGTTCGCGCCGTCGCAAAGTTCTTTTTTGCCGGCGCTCAAAAATTTTTCGTCAAGGGGGTCACTTACGGCCCTTTCTGTCCCGACGCCGAAGGTCACTTTCTCGGCACCCCGGCGAAACTAACGCACGACCTGACTCAGATGCGCGAGATCGGGATCAACATCGTGCGCATTTATCATCCGCCGCCACGCTGGTTTTTAGATGAATGCGGAGCCGCCGGCGTGCGCGTGTTAATCACGCTTCCATGGGCGAAGCATGTCGAATTCCTGCGCTCCGCTTCCTCTCGAAACGAGATCATTGCTTCGGTCCGCTCGGCGGTGGCCAGGAACGCCGGTCATCCCGCGATCTTTGGGTATCTCGTCGGAAACGAGATTGCGAGCACCATGGTCCGGTGGCTGGGCGTGCAACGGGTGACCGATTTTCTCGAGCGGCTGATCCGAGTCGCGCGGGAGGCCGATCCCGGCGTGCTCTACTCCTACGCAAGCTTTCCACCGACGGAATTCCTCCTGCCACAGAACGTCGATTTCTTCTGTTTCAACGTTTACCTGCACAACCAGGACGAGTTCGAACGATACCTGCTCCGCCTCCAGAATCTGGCGGAGGAACGTCCCCTGATTCTCGGCGAATTCGGCATGGACACGTTCCGGCATTCCGAAAACGAGCAGGCGAACATGCTCGGTTGGCACGTCGACAGCGTGGTGCGGTGCGGTCTGGCCGGAACCGTTTTTTTCGCCTGGACCGACGAATGGTTTACCGGCGGGCAGGAGATCACCGACTGGGCCTTCGGGTTGGTCAACCGCGCGCGGGAGCCGAAAAAAGCTTTCTTCAGTCTGCGCGAGAAACTGGGGCAGAACGATGCCGCCCTTCCGCATCGTGACTTGCCGCAAACTCCATTTGTCTCGGTGATCGTCTGTTCGTTCAACGGGGCCAAGACGCTCGCGGCCTGTCTGGACTCGTTAGGCAAGCTTTCCTATCCAAACTACGAGGTCCTCCTGGTCGATGACGGCTCGAGTGACAGCACCTCGGAGATTGCGGCGCGCTACCCGCAAGTGCGTTACATCCATCAGCAGAATCACGGTTTGAGCCATGCCCGGAACACGGGCGCGGCGTCGGCGCGCGGCGAAGTTTTTGCCTACACGGATTCCGATTGCATGGTCGATTCGGACTGGCTTTTTTATCTCATCGGGACGCTGCTGAGCGGCCCCTACGCGGGCGTAGGCGGACCGAACGTTTCTCCGCCGGCGCGGAACTGGATTCAAGCGTGCGTGGCGGCGGCGCCCGGCGGTCCGAGTCACGTCTTATTGACCGATGTCGTGGCGGAGCACATTCCCGGGTGCAACATGGCCTGGTATCGATGGGCCTTCGAGACGGTGGGCGGCTTCGATGCCGAATATCGCAAGGCGGGCGACGACGTCGACTTTTGCTGGCGGATCCAGCAGGCCGGTCACGAGATTGCATTCAGCCCGACGGCCATCGTCTGGCATCATCGCCGCTTCACGCTGACCGCTTTTCGCCGGCAACAGGAAGGTTACGGAGAGGCGGAATCGATGCTTCGATTCAAGCATCTGATCTTTTTCGGCCCAACCGGAAGCGCGAAATGGCGTGGACAAATTTATGGCACGCCGCGTTTCAGCTGGTTTATCAACCGGCCGATCATTTACCACGGAATTTTCGGCGAAGGATTCTTCCAGTCGATCTACCCGACGCCGCAGTCGGAGATCGCCGCGTATCTCAGCAGCATCGAGTGGTTCGCGCTCGCGGTCTTCCTTTTCGGCCTGGGCGTTTTCGTGCCCGCATTACGAATCGTGCCGTATCTGATGTTGGGTGGGGCGCTCTGTGTCGCGATGTCTTATATGCTGCGGGCTCGGATCGAACCACGCTTTGATACAATTCCCGCTCGTTTGTTAGTCACGTTTCTCGCGCTCGCGCAACCACTCGTCCGGGGCTGGTCTCGCTACTTCACCTGGCTGCTTTTCAAACGCACGCCGCGGGCGGTAATCAGAGCGCATGAAGACGTGCCTGCCGGTTCTGATTACCGCGGCCTCCTCGGCGAACGCGTCTACTGGAGCGAAGAAGGGAAGGATCGACATCCATTGCTCACGTCCATCTTCACTCTCCTCGACGAGGAAGGCTGGCGCTACTCAACTGATACCGGATGGAAAGAATGGGATGTTCAAATCTACGGAAATTTTTGGTGGAGCATCGTCCTGCAGACGGTGACGGAGTATCACGGCGGCGCTCAATGCCTGACGCGCGCCCGCCTTCGCCACCGTTTCGTCACCACCACGATCGTGGCAAATTTGATTGGTCTGGCTCTGTTGATTTACCGCCAGCTCAACACCACCGGGCTGGATCTTTGGCTGCTGGTTCCGTATGCAATCTTCCTCGTTTTCCTGGTGCTGCGGGCTCGCAGGTTGAAACGGCGCGTGGCTGAGTTGATCGATGTCGCGGCCGACCGGGCCGGTTTGCGACGAATTGCGCGGCGCACGGCGCATCGAAAAGAGGCCGGTAGAGAAAGCCCCGCGACGGTCGGATAACTGCTTTACCGGTTCCGCGCGGCCGCGTCTCCAATGGTTCCTTCACTCTTTCGCTTCTGGCTGGCGCTCGCCGCGGAGATCGCGCTCTGCGCGGCCCTGAACTTCTTCGACGATTGGACGCGGGAGACCATGCCGGTGCGCTTTGTTGCCACGGCCATGTTGTGCGGGATCGCCTACTGGTTTGCTGTTTCGCACTTCCCCTCTCTGAAGAGCGCGGGCCGTCAGGCGCTGGCCTTTTGGGCCGTTGCCATTGTCCTGCGTTTGGTCGTGCTGCCGCTCGAACCCGGCGATGATCTTTGGCGTTATCAATGGGAGGGCGAGATTCAGCACTCGGG
>DASYVG010000236.1:0-2749 GCA_035937255.1 Chthoniobacterales bacterium
GAGGATGAGGGAAAAACCACCGCTAGCCCGTCCGGCATCCGGCCCCGGCGCCCAACTCTCAATAAGTCCTATTTCTTCCTTGGATCGTCCTTGGCATCAACGTAGTCGAAGCTGGACTTTCCGGGAACCGACACCTGGAACACAACAGGTCCCTTGGCGGTCAGAAAGTGTGGCTTATTCGGCTTCTCGACAACAAAGCTGCCTGCGGGGTAAGACTTCAGTTTAGCGGCATCGAATTTATCGCCCTCCCCATAGAGCACGGTCCCGGAGAGAACCGTCAAGAGGTTCTCAGTAGGGTGGCTATGAGGCATGATTTTCACATTCGCAGGCATTTGAACTCGGTTGACGTAAGCTCCCTGCTTAGGGTCTCCCATGAGAATGACCGATTTGACCTCCTTCGGCAATGCAGGGTTCTCACTCCATTTAATCTCACCGGGAGTAAGACTCTTTGCTCCCGACTCCCCCTGCGCTTGAACAGTTCCACTCACCACGAAGCTTCCGAAAACCAACGCCGATACAATACCGACTCTCTGTAAATCCATGGAAATCTCTCCTAAGTTGTGCGTTCAAGTTCGTTGACAGGACTCGTGAGCATGCCGATCGCAGACTCGATTGTGTCGTCGGCGATCTTCTTTAGTTCATCTGCGGTACGATTCTGGATCGGGTGCGGCACGTACAGTACCGCAGGATCGAATCCCAGCGCCTTCGATTGCGACGCGACCGCGTCGGTAAAGCCGGTGGTGACGACCGAAATCCCGGGAATGCCGCGCGCGTCGAAGTTCATGAGGTCGTGCAGACTGCACGACGTGCATGAGCCTCAATCGGAGAGCGCGATCAGCACCACATCGGCTTCGTCCGCCACCTGCTGCAGTATCTCTGGCGTGGCGACCTTGGCGTTGGTCGGCTTGCCGAAGCGTTTGGTCTTGACGTTGCGCTCGTTGAGCCGCAGTTCGACCCGGTTCAGAAACTCATCGCTTCGCGTCTTGCCGATATCGAACAGCCCGACCGTGAGGCCCGCGAGCGATTTCGGCGGCTCGCGGCGCTGGCGCTTGAGCGGCGAGATTTCCGCGGTGGGATCGCGCATCGATTGCGTGTTCGTCATGATGATCTCCTTTAGTTATAGCTTGATTTCCTCAGATTAAAGAGAACACTTATTGAGCTTTTCGTAACTGCGTGACAAAAGTTCGTCGTCCCCGCGAAAGCGGGGACCCAGGTTTCTCATTCTGGATTTCCGCCTTCGCGGAAACGACGGGTTCGTAGGGAATTGGTGTCACGCCTTTACGTAATTCTCCATAATCAGAGCTTTCCACAGTCAGAGCTTGATTTCCTTAGTCACCGGTTGCAGTTCCAGACGTTTACGCCCCGCGAGCCAGCCCGGAAGAATCGCTGAAAAAAGCCCGGCCGGACCACCTGCGCGCACGATCATCAGTCCGTCTTCGTAGAACTTCGCCACCGCTTCGCCGGCGCGGCTTGCAGCTATGCCTTCGCCGACGCCGTGCGCTCCGGCAACGAGTTCGCTTCCCGCGCGCACGGTGGCGGCGAGGATTGCGCTTTCGATACGCTTGCGGTCCCACCCCGCCTCGCGAAAAATTGCGTAGTGCTCAGGCGAAAGTACCAGAATCGCGCGCTGCGTCTGCACGGTCTTGGGATGGCCGATCGCGTTGAGTCCCATCGCCAGCGAGCGCGCAAGCTCGTCGGGAGCGCGCGACTTCTGATCGGCGAAGCCTTGCACGCCTTCACCCTGGAACAGCGTCACGGTCGATGCGCCACGCGGGAAACCGCGCGACACTGACAACGGTTCCCACGTGGGATCGGATTCATCCTCGGCGAAACAAAACGTATATTTTCCCGGCCCGCCGAGCGTCGCGCGGTCGGCTTCGCCGGGCCGGCCGCCGCCGACGTTGAGCACGATCAACTGCAGCGCGCGCCCGATCGTCGCGTTGGCGCGGTTGCCCTGCCCCAGCGCATTGAGCCCGGAATTCATGCCGATTCTTTTTGCGATCGGGCCGTTGACAATAATGATGGGCGAAGAAAAGTAAGTCGTAGCGAGCAGCCCATGCAACGTGAACACCGGTTCGAGCGCCGCCTCGACCGCAGCCAAGACGACCGGCATGTACTCGGGCTTGCAGCCCGCCATAACCGCATTGATCGCGACCTTTTCAACCGTACACTCGGACAGATTCGGCGGGATACGCCCGACGATCTCATCCCGCATACGCGTCGTGCCCCCCAGCATGCGCATCACGCGCACGTCGGTGGGCGGAACCACCGGCAGTCCATCGCTCCAGCCGCGATCGAAACAGATTTCTATTGGATCGTCGTAGTCGCCGAACTCGATCGTTCGCGATTTGAGCCCCGCATCCCCGTACTTGACCTGCAAATGCTCGGCGACACCCGGCTCGACGCTTTTCGAACCGCAGCCGGGCTGGAATACCGGCAGGTCTTTGCCCAGATCGGCAACGCCGGTGATCTTGCGCCACTCTTTGACGTCCCAACCTTCGGTGCGCGCAACTTCCCGGCCGTGCTCGAACCGAATCAATGTCGGAACGATCTCAATGTTGTGCCGGAACGACTGTTCCAGATCCCGGTCATCGATCACGCCTGCTACCTGCTCGGGGAAACCGGGATCGTCCTGCGAAAAAACCTTGAAGGTCTTCTCGTGGGTTGCAAGTGCGCGGATCACCGGCTCGACGAGTTGGCAGGTGGGGCAATCGCGCTTGGCAAAGACGGCTAAGGAGTTATCGCTCAT
>DASYVG010000237.1:0-5290 GCA_035937255.1 Chthoniobacterales bacterium
CGACAATTAACCGGAAAGGGCCATGTGCATTCCGGTTACCCGCACGACCACTTACACGGGCACGATCCCCGAGACGAAGCCGGACATGTCGGGACACATGCTCCGCGCCGCACATCCGATGGCGCCGCCATCCTGAGCTTGCTCGCTCTTTTGACCTTCTCACCGTGCGAAGGTTTCGTGCCGTTTTATGTGTCCGGGATCCGTTACGGCTGGTCCGGCTTCCTCCTGCTGACCGTTGTCCTGTCGGTCGCGACAGTAGCGGGGATGATCCTCTTCACGTCGCTCACGCTCGCCGGCCTCGGCAAAATTAAACTCGGGCTGCTTGAAAAATACGAAAGCGCGCTCATGGGCATCCTGCTTTGCGCGGTCGGTGTTTTGATTATGGTCTTCGAACGATGAAAACGACCGCCGTTGAATTGAAAGTTGGCGATCCTGCGCCGGAGTTTTGTGCGACCGCAGTGGGCGGCGAGTACGGTGACGGCTCGGAAGTCTCCCTCTCGCAGTTGCGCGGTTCGCCGGTGGTTCTCTATTTTTATCCGAAAGACGACACGCCGGGTTGCACGACGCAGGCGTGCGGCCTTCGCGACTCCTGGAGCGACTTCAACTGTCGAGCCAAACTTTTCGGCGTGAGCGTCGACTCCGCGGCAAGTCACGAGAAATTCATCGCGAAATTCTCGCTTCCCTTTCCACTCCTGTCTGATCTGGACAAAAAGATCGTCAAAGCCTACGGCGTCTGGGTTGAAAAAAGCATGTACGGCAAAAAATACATGGGCGCGGAGCGAACGACCTTCGTCATCGACGCGAACGGCCGCATCGCTTCCGTCTTCCGCAAGGTAAGACCGGACGAGCATGTCGAGCTACTGCGGTCCGCGCTGGCATGATCATTATCCTCAAGCCCGGCAGCACAGAGAGCGAAGCACAGGAGATCCTCGCTCATATCGGGAGCGAAGGCCTGCGGCCGTTGCACATGCCGGGAACAGAGCGCGTCGTGATCGGCGCCATCGGCGACGAACGCATTCTCGAATCGCTCCATTTTGAAAACTATCCGCAAGTCGAGCGCGTCACGCCGATCCTGGCTCCTTATAAATTGGTGAGCCGCGAGATTCATCCGCACGACACGATTGTGCGCCTCGGGGGCGTCAGCGTCGGCGGCGATGGTTTCATTGTCATCGCTGGACCGTGTGCGGTGGAGAGCGCGGAGCAGATGCGCGACACGGCACGCGCGGTCAAATCGGCGGGAGCACACGCGCTGCGGGGCGGGGCGTTCAAACCGCGCACCAGTCCCTACAGTTTCCAAGGGCTCGGCCGTGCCGGTCTGGAAATTCTCCGGGAAATCGGGCGCGAGTTCGGGATGCCCGTCGTGACCGAAATTGTCGACCCAGCCGACATCGACGAGATCGCCGCGCACGCGGACGCGCTGCAGGTCGGCGCGCGCAACATGCAGAATTTCCGACTCCTCCAAGCGCTCGGAAAATGCGGCAAGCCAGTGGTCCTAAAGCGCGGGATTGCAGCCACGATTCAGGATTTTCTCCTCGCGGCGGAATACATCTTAGCGGAAGGAAACGCTGACGTGATCTTGTGCGAGCGCGGGATCAAGACGTTCGAGACCGCGACACGAAACACGCTCGATTTGAATGCCGTTCCTTACATCAAACAGAAAACGCACCTGCCCATCATCGTCGATCCGTCGCATGGAACTGGAGTGCGCGAGCTCGTGCCGGCCATGTCGCGCGCCGCCGTCGCATGTGGCGCGGACGGCTTGATCATCGAAGTGCATCGAGATCCAGCACACGCCCTCTCCGACGGGCAGCAGTCGCTCTTTCCCGATGAATTTGCGGCGCTGATGCACGGACTTCAGCCGTTTGTCGAGGCGAGCGGCAAGACGTTGTGAGCGTCGCGCAGCAGCTCGCGGCCGGCGAAGTCATTCCGCTGGTCCGTTCGATCTCCGCCGCGCCAGACGCGCTCGATCTTTTCGCGCAACTTTGCGATGGCGGCACGAAGCCCGACACGCTTTTGCTCGAATCCGGCGACGTCGAACATCGCCGCAGCGAAAAAAGTTTGCTCGTGCTGAGCAGCGCGCTGCGAATCAGCTGTCGCGGACGCGAGGTCGTGGTGGCCGCGTTGAATTGGAACGGGCGCAGCCTGCTGGCTTGGCTTGCTCGAGAGCTACGGGAATTTGTCACGAGCGAAGAGGGTGACGCTGTGCGGCTTCTCTTTCCACCGCCGGAGCGGGCGGACGAAGAAGCAAGGCTCCGGCAAGCCTCGCCAGTTGACGTGCTGCGGCGATTGCTCGCGCGGCTTAAAACGACTTCGGCTTCGAGCGCACATCTGCCGCTCGTGGCGGGGGTTTTCAGTTACGATTTTGTTGGCTCGTTCGAGTCGTTGCCCGCGCCTGCGAGCGATTCACTCGAGTGGCCAGATTATGAATTCTGGCTGCCGGACCGTCTGGTCTGGATTTTTCACAAACAGCGTTCGCTTTCCATCCTGGCGCACGTTTTCGGGGGCGAATATCACGAACAGTCTTACCACGACGCCGCCGGCGCCATCGCAGAACTTGCCCGCATTTGCGCGAACGAACGGAATCCCGCGGCCGTCGATTCGCAGCCGAGCGCGAAGTTCGCGCCCGAAGCCGAGCTCGAACTGAGCGACGCAGAGTTCGGAGACCTGGTGCTTGACCTAAAAGAACACGTCGCAGCCGGCGACGTTTTCCAGATCGTGGCTTCACGCACATTTCGACTCGCCTGTCCCGATCCGGTGGCAACCTATCGACACCTCCGCGCAATCAACCCGAGCCCCTACATGTTTTTTGTGAACGGCACGCGCGGTATTCTTTTTGGCTCGTCGCCGGAAACCGCCGTACGGGTGGACGGAATGCCGCGTCGGGTTGAAATACGGCCGATCGCCGGCACGCGCTGCCGCGGGTTCCATACGAACGGTGAAATCGACGCCGATCTGGACGCGCGCATGGAAGCGGACCTGCGCCTCGATGAAAAAGAAGTGGCCGAGCACATGATGCTCGTCGATCTGGCGCGGAACGACGTTGCGCGCGTAAGCGTTGCCGGCACACGCAGCGTCGACAGGCTGCTCGGCGTGGAGCGTTACTCGCATGTGATGCATCTCGTTTCGCACGTGAGCGGAATGCTACGGCCGGAGCTCGATGCGTTGCACGCCTACGTCGCCTCCATGAACATGGGCACGCTCGTCGGCGCGCCAAAATTGAAAGCGGCGGAACTGCTGCGCCGGTACGAGCGGAGCGCGCGCGGGCCCTACGGTGGTGCGGTCGGCTACCTCACGGCCGATGGACGCATGGACACGTGCATCGTCATTCGCTCGGCCGTCGTGCGGGACGGCATCGCGCACGTCCGCGCGGGCGCCGGTATCGTCGCGGACTCTGATCCACAAGCCGAAACGATGGAGACGCGCAGGAAAGCCGAAGCGGTGCTGCGGGCGGTGGCAGCGGGACGTCACGCGCCATGAATCCGCTGAAGGTGCTGGTCATCGATAACTTCGATTCCTTCACCTTCAACCTCGTAGACGAATTCCGCCGGCGCGGCACGCAGGTCCATGTCTGGCGCAATGACATCTCGGCGGAAAGAGCGTTCGAGATCGCAGCCGCACTACCTCCGCCAAGAATGATTTTGCTGTCGCCCGGACCGTGCTCGCCGCGTGAAGCGGGTTGCTGCGTTGAACTCGTGCGCCTGGCTGCCGGCAACATTCCGCTCTTCGGAGTTTGCCTCGGTCATCAGGCGATCGTGGAAGCATTCGGCGGAAAAATCGATCGCGCCACGCAGCCGATGCATGGAAAAACGAGTCTGCTCGAACATGACGGCGCCGGGCTTTTCGAGGGGCTTTCCTCGCCGATGCGGGTGGGCCGCTATCATTCCTTAGTGGCCGCCGCCCTGCCCGATACGTTGCGCGTGACGGCGCGGACTGGGCCGTACGTAATGGCGCTTGAGCACAACACGGCCGCGATCGCCGGCGTGCAATTTCATCCCGAATCAATCCTGACTCCGGAAGGAGGATTACTGCTCGATCGCGTGATCGAATGGGCCAGACGCGCCGCCACCCTACCGGAGCCGCAAAATCAGTTGCCAAGCTCGGGCGACGCTCTACCTTCCGTCCGCTGAAATCTCCCTATGGGTTCTCTTAAAAAGCGCCGCAAAGCGAAAATCTCCAAACACAAACGCCGCAAGCGGATGAAGGAGAATCGCCACAAGAAGCGTTTACGTTACAAGTCGTAAACGCGCGATGCGCTTTAGTCGTTAGGCCGTTACTCGCGCAGCGAGGATTGCGCGCGAGACGCTGCGCCGCTAAAATCAGCCTCATGGCGCTTCAGCCGAGGTCCGCAAAAACCAGGCTTTCGCACATCCTGCTGGTCGGTGGCTTAGTATTTGCACAGGCGAGCGCATCGGCTCATCCCCCAGCCCGGCCGCTGCCGCGGCTTCCGCCCGCCATGCACCTGGCGCCGGGGAAGGAGAATTTTCATGGGGATGATTCTTTGAGTTTGTCGCCATCACCGGATCTCGCTCTCAAACTCGAGGGACAACGCAAAGCGGAGAGTCTCGCCAATTTCGTGGAAGGAGGACGGCTGGAGGAAGAAGGCGAGCTCGACGATGCGCTCGCCACTTATCGCAAGGTGTTGAATTTCGATCCGGGTCAGGCGCAGCTGGCAGCGCGCGTCGCGGCGCTCCTCACGCGCGCCGAAGAGTTTCCAGAAGCGATCGATGTGTTGAAAGATGCGATCAAGGCGAATCCGAACGCTGCCGGTCCGTACCTTCAACTTGCGTTCATTTACACAAAGTATCTAAAGAAACCCGACGAGGCGGTGAAGTATGCAAACCAGGCGATCGCACGCTCACCCGATCAGATCGAGGGTTACCAGCGGCTCTGCGAAATCTACGCCGGGACCGGGAACGTGAAGAGAGCGCTCGGCGCGCTGGAACGTGCGACGAAAGTCGCGAGCGACAATCCATTCTTCTGGACGCGATTGGGAAAACTATACGCGTCCGTGGTTTCCAGCCCCGATTTACCACCGCGCGCGGATGAACTGCAGCGACTGAATGAAATTTTCAAGCGCGCCAGCACGCACGCGCAGGACGATCCCAATGTGCTCCGGGAAGTGGCGGACTATTACGCTTCAAGTCAGCAAATCGAACTCGCCATTCCGCTTTACCTGCGGATCCTCGATTTGCAGCCGGACGATCCCACTGCGCGAGAGAAACTCGCGACCGGCTTTGTACTTACGAATCAGCGGGCCAAGGCGGTGGAGATGCTCGAAAGCGCCATCAAG
>DASYVG010000238.1:0-2315 GCA_035937255.1 Chthoniobacterales bacterium
ACCAGACACGCAAAAGCCTGATTTGAGGTGCTGGCGCCCGTGAGCGGCGTGACTGGCGGATCGGCTGCTCGACCATCCTTGTCAGGGAATAATCCATCGTGGTCGCCGGCGTACAGCTTGCACGCGAGAGCGATTTGCTTGGCGTTGGAGAGGTCTTTGGTTTGAAAGCCCCGCTCTTGCACGGAGGTAAAGACCGGCAAGGCGATGCTCGCGAGGACGGCAATGATCGAGATCACTACCAGTAGTTCGATGAGGGTAAATGCTGAAGTTCTGGTTTTCATGGCTGTTGAGGTTGGCAATAGTGAGAGGTCGCTGAGAAATCGTCAAGACAAATTTTTGGGGGGTTCCCTTTTGAACGCCACTGTCGCCAGCGGAGGCAGGCTGATGAGCAGCGAATGGGTCCGGCCCTGCCAAGCGGAGGCCTCGGCTTCGAAACCGCCCATGTTCCCAACGTTGCTGCCACCGTAGGTCTCGGCATCGGTATTGATGATTTCTCGGTAAAAACCGGCCCCGGGAACCCCGAGCCGGTAACCGTGCCTGACGACCGGCGTGGCGTTCACAACGAAAACGACCACGTCTCCCCTCCGCGAGCGCCGCAAAAACGAGACGGCGCAGGCATCGGCATCGTGAAAATCGATCCATTCGAAACCTTCGTAAGTGTCGTCGAGCTCCCACAGCGCCGGCTCGCGCTTGTAGGTGAAGTTGAGATGCTGCACGAGACGGCGCAGTCCATCGTGGCGCGGTTGCTCGTTCAAGTGCCAGTCGAGCTGAGCGTCGTGATTCCATTCACGCCGCTGGCCAAACTCCTGGCCCATGAAGAGGAGCTTCTTCCCCGGATGCGCATACATCCAAGCGTAAAACATCCGGAGATTTGCGAACTTATGCCAGTCATCCCCCGGCATTTTCTCCAGGAGCGAGCGCTTGCCGTGCACGACTTCATCGTGGCTGAGCACAAGCACGAAATGCTCACTGAACGCATACATGAGCGAGAAGGTGATGTTGTTGTGGTGGAAGCGGCGGTAGATCGGATCGAGCGCCATGTAATGGAGAAAGTCATGCATCCAGCCCATGTTCCATTTGAATCCGAAGCCGAGCCCGCCGAGATGCGTCGGACGCGAGACGCCGGGCCAGGCGGTAGACTCCTCCGCGATGGTCATGATGCCGGGGAAACGGTCGTAGCAGACTTCGTTCACGCGCTTGAGGAAGTGAACGGCTTCCAGGTTCTCGCGCCCCCCGAATGCGTTCGGGACCCACTCCCCGGCTTTGCGCGAGTAATCGAGGTAGAGCATCGACGCCACCGCATCCACGCGCAGCCCATCGATGTGATATTTCTCCAGCCAAAAAAGCGCGTTAGCGAGGAGGAAATTGCGCACCTCGTTGCGGCCAAAATTGAAGATGAGCGTGCCCCAGTCCTGGTGCTCGCCCTGCCGCGGATCGGCGTGTTCGTAAAGATCGGTGCCATCGAATTCCGCCAGTCCATGCGCGTCTTTCGGAAAGTGGGCCGGCACCCAATCCATGATAACGCCGACGCCGGCCTGGTGACATTTGTCAATGAAATGGCGGAGCTCGTCCGGCGTGCCAAATCGGCTGGTCGGCGCGTAGTAATTCGTCACCTGGTATCCCCACGACCCTTCGAACGGGTGCTCCGCGATCGGCATTAGCTCGAGGTGCGTGTAACCCATCTCGATCACATACGGGAGGAGCGTTTCCGCGAACTCCAGATAGCTGAACGATCGGTTCCCCTCTTCCGTCTTTCGTCGCCATGAGCCGAGATGAACTTCGTAAATGCTGACCGCGCTTTTCTGCCAATCTGTCGTGCGCCGCTTTTCCATCCACACGTCGTCGCTCCAGCGGTAACGATCGAGATCATAGACCAGCGATGACGTCGCTTTGCCGTGCTGGCTAAAGAACGCGAACGGATCGCTTTTTAATAACATCGCACCCCGGGCAGTGCGGATTTCGAACTTGTAATGCACGCCTGCGTTCACTCCCGGAACGAACAGTTCCCAGGAGCCGCTGCCGAGCAGCTTGCGCATCGGATGAACGCGTCCATCCCAACCATTCCAGTCTCCGACTACGCTGACGCGCTGCGCGTTTGGCGCCCAGACGGCAAAGTAGACGCCCTCGACGCCGCCAACGTCGCGAAGATGCGCGCCAAATTTTTCGTAGAGCTGAAAGTGATTTCCCTCGGCGAAAAGGTGCAGATCAACGTCTCCCAGGAACGTGCCGTAGCGATAGGGATCATGCACGATTTGCGCCGGTCCGTTCCAAGGCGTGACGCGGAGCCGGTAGTCGACATCACGCTTGAATCCCGG
>DASYVG010000239.1:0-1742 GCA_035937255.1 Chthoniobacterales bacterium
GCGCCTTTGACGCGATCCATCGTCGGACGAAGATCCGTCTTTGGGACGTCAAGGCGAATGCCGCCGGCGGTTCCGGCGATCACTCTCATGGCGTGGGCGCAGGACTTGGCATCGCAGGCGGATCCCCCGCAGCCGGCGCCGCAGCGGTCGGACCGGGCGACGACTCTGCATTTGCTTGCTCGCTTCGCTTCTTCTTCTTCCTAGGCCGCTCCGCTTTATCGTCTCCGAAGATGGTGCTGAGTGCGCGCCCGAGGTCCTTGAGATCGCGCCCAACGAGTCGCTCCATCAGATTGGTCTTGGGTCGATCAATTGAACCCGTGACATCAAAGCTGACTGCGGCGAAGGCTGGATCGCTGGTCGGTTGAAAGTTCTCTTGCAGGGCATGGAACAAGCGACCGCGTATTTTGTCGTCCAGTGCGAGTTGCGCTTCGAGTCGCAGGTTGCCCGCAAATGTGATTGTGCCAGTCGCGGTTAGTTTCACGTTGGGCGATTGCAGCATCACCTCATCAATCATCACCACGCCGGGACTGAGATGAAATTTCACGTGCGCCTGTTCGAGCTGGAGCTGCCGGAGCTCATCGATGCGCAGCAGCTGCGAGAGTGCGATCAATAAACTGTATTGCTGCACCACGCCGTCGCGCAAAATAATCTCGCCCGCGCCCGCGAGTGCCTCCGCATCTGCCGTTTTGCCGTTCGCCTCGAGCCGGCCTTCAATGCGGCCCGTCACCATCCCGGCGGGGCCGCCGGCATCGGCCATGAGACGATCCGCCTGCAAATCGTGGAACGTGACGGTGGCGGTGAAAGGCGAATCCTCGACCTGAGGCTGCAGCACAAAACGCCCGTTGATCGCCCCGCCCGCAGCGCGCGCGGAAATCTCAGAAAAATCGAGAGCGATCGCATCGTAGGTCAACGGAGAATGAAGGTTCTCCAGGAAAAAATGATCGCGCAGCGAAGTCTTCGCGATGCTCGCCTGTCCGCGCACCGCCGCGGCGTCGCGAAAACCTGACCGAAACTCGACGCCTTCGAAACGGGCCACCGATTTCCCTTTCGCGTCCAGAAAATGGAAATATCCGTTGCGCAGCTGCACGCGGCGAATTTCCGGAGCAGACCGGCCGGGCTGAGTAATTCGCGTTGTCTCCGTGTCACCCGACGCGGCCGGCGATCCGGCGTTCGGTGCGGCCGCTGTGGCGGCCGGAGCTATTGATGAAGTCGGCTGAGTGATCGGCAAGGGTGTTGATTCGGTCCGAGGCGGTGGCAAAGCCGTAACCGGCGGCGGCAAACGCCATTTCCCGTCTTCGTTCTGCGCCCAGACCACGTGAGGTTCGATGAGCGAGATCTCCTTTATAACCAGCCGCTCGGAAAACAGCGACGCGAGCTGAATTCGAAGCCGGAAAGTCTTCGCCTGGAGCAGATCCGCTCCCGCCGTGCCGGGCGCTTGCGGAATCGTGATCCCGCTCAGTTTCAATCCCCACCAGGGAGTGACACTGATGCGCTGGATTCGCAGCGTCGTACTAAGGCGATGGCTGAGTTCCTGCTGGATCCTTTCTTGTGTCCCCTGCGATTGCACATACATGTTCACCCCCAACAGAACGACCGCCGCGAACGCGATCATCCCGCCGGCTACACACAGCGCGATGCGCCCTGCCTTTAGCACGCGCAAACGTTACGCGGTGGAATTTTGAAAGAAAGATGAAAGCCCCCGGCATTTTCCGAGCCCGTGAATGACACGGTCGTAATCCTAA
>DASYVG010000240.1:0-2665 GCA_035937255.1 Chthoniobacterales bacterium
ACAAGCGAGACCGAACTGCAGAGGCCAAATCGAATTCCGGCGGCCCCAATTGTAGAGGTCCTGCATCGAGGTGACCCAGATGCCCTGCTTCTGCAGCTCGCCGCGCAGCCCTTCGTCGATCCGTTCGATCATCTCCCGTGCGCCCAATCTAAGCAACCTTTGCTCCACGCCCAAACGAGGCCCTCGATTAGCAGCAAGAGGAAGACCAAGACCGCGACGAAAGCGCCGACCGGCAGACTGGTGAAGGCCACCGCGAAGGGCACGAGAAAAATCGCCTCCACATCGAAGATCAAAAAAATGATGCAGTAGAGATAGTACTGCGATTGAAACTGCACGCGCGCCTCGCCGATCGATTCGATCCCGCATTCGTAGGTCGCGTTTTTCTCGGCGCCTGGTTTCGACGGCTGGAAAAATCGTCGCCACATCCACGCCAGCGCCAGCGGCAGCAGTGGAAAAACCAGCGCGACCCCGCAGAAAATGACGAGAAAGAAATAGGGATCAGGCGTCATTCCAAGCGGGCCTAATCATCTGCTGAATTTGGTAACTGAGAGAACTTGCTCCGGCGAGCGCATTCTGACTTTATCGTCGCGTTCCCGACACTTGTCCTTTGTTGATGATAGAATTCCTCGACCAAATCTTCGTTCTCGCGAAGCAGCGGCTTCTCTCGCTGCTGGCGGGCGCACCCGATTGGGCCACCCAGCTCGCCTCCAGCCTTCTAAACATCGTCACGATGGTGACGGCCTTCCTGGTGCTGTTCGCCCTCATGTCGGTGCTGGAGCGCAAAATTCTCGCGCGCATTCAAAACCGCTATGGCCCGAACCGCGTCGGTCCATTCGGCCTTCTTCAACCGCTCGCCGACGGCATCAAGATGCTGATCAAGGAAGACGTGGTGCCCTATCGCGCGGACAAGGTTCTCCACTTCCTGGCGCCCATCCTGGTGGCCGCGCCGACGATCCTCGCGCTCGGCGTGATTCCGTACGGACGCAACATGACGCCTTTCGGCATCGATGGCGGCATCCTGTTCTTCTTTGCGGTCGGCTCCACGACCGAGCTGGCGGTCTTCATGGCCGGCTGGGGCAGCAACAATAAATTCTCAATGCTCGGCGCGATGCGCGCGATCGCGCAGATGGTGAGCTACGAGCTGCCGCTCATCATTACGGTGCTGCCGGTGGTAATGATCGTTGGCTCGCTTTCGCCTGACGCGATTGTCGCCGCGCAGGGCGGCTACTCGTTCGGAATCGTGCCGCATTGGTTCGTCCTTACGCCGTGGGGTGCAGCGGCATTCCTTCTCTTTTTCGTTTCCGGTCTCGTCGAATCGAATCGCACTCCCTTCGACGTGCCAGAGGGAGAATCGGAAATCGTCGCGGGGCATATGACGGAATACTCCGGGTTTAAATACGCGATTTTTTTCCAGGCCGAATACTTTGGAATGTTCGCCACCAGCGGACTGGCGGTGACACTCTTCCTCGGCGGCTGGCATGCGCCGATCGCTGTCCTGCAATTCATCCCATCTTACGCCTGGTTTTTCGCGAAGCTGGCGATGCTGCTCTTTGTTTTCATCTGGATTCGCGGAACACTGCCGCGCATGCGCGTGGATCATGTCATGAACTTCGCCTGGAAATTCATGCTGCCGATGGCGTTCGCGTGCATTCTCGCGGCCGCTGTCTGGCACTACCAAGCGCGGAGCTTGGCCGGCTGGCTCTCGTCGTTAGGGGTGATCGCGTTTGTTTACCTCGGCCTCTCGCGCTTGCTTGCTACGCGCAAGAATTTAAGCAGGCGCACCTACCGCTTCGCTGAATGAGCAGCGCTGCCTTCCTGGTTATCGCTATTCTGACGCTGGCCGGCGCGCTCGCCGCCGCCGCGTTGCCGAAGCTGATCCACGCAGCGCTGTCGTTGGTGGTGGCGTTCGTCGGCGTCGCCGCGTTTTATTTTCTTCTCGGCGCAGAGTTCGTTGGCCTGGTGCAGGTATTCGTCTACGTCGGAGCGGTTGCTGTGCTGATCGTCTTCACGGTCCTCCTCACGCGTCGCGAAGAGGAAAGCACCAGCAGATTTCAATGGACTGGCGCTCTTATCGCTCTCGCAGTGTTCGCGGCTTTAGTGTGGGCCGTCCTCAAGACGCCATCGCTCTCCGTCGCCGCTGGGCCGATCGAAGCGCTGACGGTGAAGCGAATCGGCGAAGTGCTGATGACTGACTACGTCTGGCCGCTGCAATGCGCAGGGCTCGTCCTCACAGCCGCGCTCATTGGCGCGCTCATTCTTGTGATGGAGGAAAAGCCGTGAACAAAGTTAAAAGGGTAAAAACAGTGTGCGCGATTGAATGAGCCCGACCCTCACACTTTTCCTCATCGTATCGGCTGCGTTGTTTTCCATCGGCCTTCTCGCCGCGTTGAGTCGCCGTCACGCGATTTTCATCCTGATCGGTATCGAGCTGATGCTCGCCGCCGCGAACCTTAATTTTGTCGCCTTCTGGCGCTTCGGCCACGAATCGCAACAACCCACCGGCGTGATGATCGCAATTTTCGCCATCGCAATCGCCGCGGCGGAAGCGGCCGTCGGTCTTGCACTCGTGATCGCTGTCTACCGCCATTACAAGACGACCAACGTTAGCAGGCTCGACCGTCTCAAAGGATGACGCGTGAAGTCGCGCTTGTGCCGGTAATCGCCG
>DASYVG010000241.1:0-4690 GCA_035937255.1 Chthoniobacterales bacterium
GATGTCGGCTACGATCGGCACGTGGCATCCGCGCTCGCGCAATCCACGCACAATGTGTTGCAAATTCGCCGAGTCTTTCACGGTCGGCGCGGTGATGCGCACGATCTCGCAACCAGCCGCCGCCAGCTCCATCGTCTGGCCGATCGATGCCTCTGTGTCCATCGTGTCGCACGTGATCATCGACTGCGCGCGAATCGGGTTCGCGCCGCCGATCCCGACACTCCCGACCATGACCTCGCGCGCCACGCGGCGGCGACAAGCGAACGGATTTTCGCAGTAGTTCACCGCTTGCGCTTGCGCGCGCGCGCGCCGTTTTCAAATGTCTTGGTCGCGACGATCAGCGGCACATCAACCGCGAGATGTCCGTCCGGCTCGAACACGACGATCGTTCGCCCAGAAGGCGACAGCGCCATGAACTCGGGATGATCAACCCGCACCTGTCGCCCGTTTGTCAGCACGATCCCAAACGGTTTGAAGGGCGCCGCATGATACAACTTTCGGATCTCGTCGATCTTCACAGGAAAAGCGTATCCGTGAGGCCGTCCGGCGCAACGTCGGCAGTCACTTTGCAGGAGCGCTCTTCGCGTGCGGGCTGGAGTCTTTCCTCTCTCGCGTGCGCCCGAAAAGGTCGCCGATATCAAAAAAGCTCACGTAGACGAGAAAGCTGATGATCAGGACCGCGCAACCGGTCTGGACCCATTCCAGAATCCGAATGTTCACCGGTTTCCGGCGCACCGACTCAACCAGTGCGAGCACGATATGGCCGCCGTCCAGAACTGGAATCGGCAACATGTTCATGATCGCGAGGTTAACGTTTAGAACGACGCTGAACCAAAGCGCGAGCTGCCAGCCGCGTTCGCTCGTGAACAGCACATAGTAAACGTGACCGATGCCCACCGGCCCGCTGAGATGCTGCAGTTTTACGTCCGATCGGGGCGAGGCAACAGCGACGATTGTGTTAATCGTGCTCGTCACGCTGTTATAGACCTGTTCGATCGGATCGGGATGCGCGACGGTCATCCTGCCACTGCTGTCCCAGCTAATGCCGATGCGTGGTGTTTTTTCGTTTGGCAAAATTTTAGGCTGCACCGGCACGTTGATCGCTTGGCCGCCGCGGCTGACCTGCAGGGTGACGGTTTCGTTTCCGTGCGCGCTGATGAAATCAACCAGCGCAACCGGGCTCCAGATCGGACGACCGTTGAAACCGGTTACGACATCGCCGTGCCGCAATTGCACAGCCGCGGCGGGTGTGTCGGGTTGCACTTTCTCGATAATCGCGGTCTCAGCCGGATACATCATCACCTGCCGCGTGCTTTTGCGCTGCCAGCCGCGCGTTTCTGATTTGATCGGGGCCACGTTCAGAGTCAGCACCTGACCGGCGCGTTCAATCTTAAACGGAATCGTCTCCTCTTCGCTGCGCACGATCGCCCAGGTCACACTTTTGTTCATGCCGAGGAAGCGCGAGACGGGACGGCCATCTACCTCGAGAATTTTGTCGCCTGGTAGCAGACCACCTTTCGCCGCGGGTCCATCGCGCTCGACATAGCCGATCGTCGTCGTCATATCCGACTCCGCCACGGGATGTCCAACCACCCAGACGATGGCGGCGAAGAAGAGTGCGAGCAGCAAACTGAAGATCGGTCCGGCAATCGCGACGATGATTTTATCCAGCACGGAAATCGGCGGGAGCGTCGCGCGATCCAGGTCAGCCTTCCCTTCGATCACATCCATGGGCGCGAGCTGCGGCAGCTTCACGAATCCGCCGAATGGGATCGAACCTAACGAATACTGCACGCCGTTAATCGTTTTCTTCCAGAGCGGTTTGCCGAACCAGACGCCGAACCCTTCGATAAAAAGTCCGCGCCAGCGCGCCGCCAGAAAATGCCCGATCTCGTGCACGACGATGAGCAAATTAAAGAGGATGATGACTTCGAGCAGGATCGTGACGAAGCGGAGAGCTTGAGAAAACATCGGAGTGCTCGGATTAGGAGGACGAATCTGACCCGATGACAGCCGCGGCTTCCCTGCGCGCCCACTGATCGGCCCCCAATATGGCATCGAGGTCGGCGGGTGCAATCGCGCGATGCCGATCCATTACTGTTTCCACCGTCTGCCAGATGGCGGGGAACCGGATGCGCTCTCCGAGAAAGGCTTCGACCGCGACTTCATTGGCGGCGTTAAAGACAGCAGGCAAAGTGCCACCTGCTTTTCCGGCCCGGCGCGCGAGATGCAGAGCTGGGAAATCGTCATAACGGGGAGTTTCAAACTCGAGCTGCCGCAACTTCCCGAAATCGAGCGGCGTGAGCGAATTCGCGACCCGTTCTGGCCAGGTAACGGCATATTGGATCGGGAAACACATGTCTGAATGGGAGAGCTGCGCGAGGACCGAGCCGTCCATGAACTCGACCATTGAGTGGACGATGCTCTGCGGATGAATCACGACTTCCACGCGCTCCATTTCGACGCCGAAAAGCCAGTGCGCCTCGATCATCTCGAGCCCTTTGTTGAAAAGCGTGGCCGAATCGACCGTGATCTTTCGTCCCATCGTCCAGGTGGGATGTTTGAGCGCCTGTTCCACGGTGATGGACGCAAAATCTGCCGAGGGCGTAGCGCGGAACGGCCCACCGGAAGCGGTTAGAATGAGTCGGCGCACTTCGGAAGCACGGCCATCGAGACATTGAAAAATGGCGTTGTGCTCACTATCCACTGGCAGAACGCGGACACCTTGCGCGCGCGCCGCGTGCATCACCACTTCGCCAGCCATCACGAGTATTTCCTTACTCGCCACGGCCAGATCTTTGCCGGATTTGATCGCCGCCAGTGCGGGTCGCAAACCGCCGGTGCCGACGATCGCGATTAAGACCATCTCGGAATCCGGGAGCGTGGCGATCTCGCGTAGCCCCGCCTCGCCGGAAAAAACTTGAGGCGAATACTCGAGCGCGCGGTGCAACTCGTCGATCTTTGTGTCATCCACCAGACAGACGGCGGCCGCACGCGTTTCATTCGCTTGCGCCGCCAGTTTGCGCGCGTTGCTGTGAGCAGCCAGCCCGACGATTTCCATCCGATCCGGGATATCGCGCGCGACTTTCAAGGCGCTGTCGCCGATCGATCCGGTCGCGCCCAGCACTACGACGCGTTTGCGTTTCATTGAGCGAGAAATTCCGCGGCGGCGCTCCGTCAGGGCACGCGAATGACAAGGCGCATGTAGAAAAACAGGAGCGGCGCAGTGAAGAGAAGGCTGTCGATCAGATCAAGGGCGCCGCCAATTCCCGGTAAAAGATTCCCGGAATCCTTCACCCCCGTGCTGCGCTTGATGATCGATTCCGCGAGATCGCCGACGACCGCCGCAAAACCAAGCAGCAAACCGAGCACCGTAGCGTGGGTGGCGTTCAGAGCCGAGAGGTGACCAGGCATGATCTTGAACAGGCCCCAGCTGGCCAGAAGCGAGAAGACCAGCGCACCCCCCAGACCTTCCCACGTTTTTTTCGGGCTGATATGCGGAACCAGTTTGTGTCGTCCGATCACGCTGCCCGTCAGGTAAGCTCCCATGTCGCTGAACTTCGTCACCGCGATCAGATACAGCACGTAGAACTGGCCGGTCACGCGACCGTCGGCCGCGCGCGGGACAATGTAGACGATTTTCGTCATGAAATTGTAGAGCCACAGCACGTAGAGAAGGCCGAAGAGCGTGTAGGCCATCGTCTTAAGAGGTGCATCGTCGCGCAGGCTGTCGAACATCTGCCGGGTGAAAACCGTGAGGAGAAAAAATAGCAGCACGGCCATTTCGAAATCGTAGGAATGCGCCGGCCCGACTTCGGAAAAGTAATAGAAACTGCCGCACAACATAACGGCGCCGCACACCATGGCCGTAATCTTGAAATTGGGCAGCCCTTTGGCATCGAGCATTCCGTAAAATTCCCAGAGCGTGAGCAGCCCGAAGAGCGCGATTAAGGCGAAGAACGCGATCTCGTAACCAGAGAAGATAATCCCCAGTGCGACCGACCACAGCACCACCGTGCTGCCGAAGCGAAAAAGGAAAGTGGATCGTGCGCTCACCGGTTTCGGCTCAACGCGATCAAGCGTGGCGGGCACAGCCATGAATAATCACAATCAGGACAGACATACGTGAACGCAAGGGAGAAGGCGGCACGGTGGTGTCCGAAAACTGGGCTCCGAGCGAGCCGAAGAGCTTTGCGCCCTGCGGGGCGTCAGCTAGTTTCACGCCGTGACTCAAACGATGCAGGCTATCGTCAAAAGCAAGGCTGAGCCCGGACTCTGGCTGGAGGAAGTTCCCGTCCCGGAGGTCGCGGCCGACGATGTGCTCATTCGTGTGCAAAAAGCTTCTGTCTGCGGCACCGACGTTCACATCTATAACTGGGATGCCTGGGCACAGAAGACGATTCCGGTGCCGATGACGATCGGACACGAGTTCGTGGGCATGGTCGACCGCGTCGGATCGAATGTGCGCGGTTTCGCCCAAGGCGATCTCGTAGTCGGCGAAGGCCACATCACCTGCGGACATTGCCGGAACTGCCTTGCCGGCCGCAGGCATCTTTGCCCAAACACCCAGGGCGTCGGTGTGAATCGGCCAGGAGCGTGGGCGGAATTTGTTGCCATCCCGCAGAGCAACGTCTGGCACGCGGACCCCACGATTCCGCTCGACGTGCTCTCGTGTTTTGATCCGTTAGGC
>DASYVG010000242.1:0-3254 GCA_035937255.1 Chthoniobacterales bacterium
GCGGGTGCCGGTGCGTCGTGTCATGACGGTTTCCCTGGGAATTGGCGCGCGCCTGCCTGCGGCCACCACATCGATGGGTCGCGTCCTGGCAGCGGGCCTGTCGCCATCCATGCTCCGCGCCTGGTTGAAAGACTGCCACCCCGTGCGCCATACCGCCCACACGGTGATCAAAGCGGCGCATCTGCGCGCCGTGATCGAACACGTGTGTGAACAAGGGTATGCCTGGGTGGAGCAGGAACTGGAACTGGGCTTGTGCTCACTCGCGGTGCCGGTGCGCAACCCTGAAGGTCAGGTGGCGATCGCCTTGAACACCAGCATGGTGTTCCATCCCGACGCAGCGCGCGACGCCCGAAAACGACTGCTACCCTTGTTGCGCAAAACCGCGACGGCGCTCGAAGCTTGTCTGCCAGGAAAGTTGCTGCCGGGGGTGTCGGCATGAACGGCCGTCCGGTGTATCTCTGCGACGGACTGCGCACGCCGTTCGGTCGATTTCGTGGCGGACTGTCGTCGATCCGGACCGACGATCTGGCCGCGTTGCCGATCCGGCGTTTGCTCGAACGCCATCCCGCTCTCGATCCGTCAGCGATTGACGAGGTGATCCTCGGCTGCGCCAATCAGGCGGGTGAGGACAACCGCAACGTTGCCCGCATGGCCGTGCTGCTGGCCGGCTTGCCGGTCACAGTGCCGGCCTGCACGGTTAACCGGCTGTGTGCCTCGGGATTGGAAGCGGTCGGGCAAGCGGCGCGGGCAATTGCTTTGGGCGAAACGGAGTTGATCATCGCCGGCGGCGTCGAAAGCATGTCGCGCGCCCCCTACGTGATGGCCAAGGCACCAACGGCGCTCGATCGCGAACAGAGACTCGAAGACACCACCTTGGGTTGGCGGATGGTCAACCCCGCGATGGCGGCGAGCCACGGTGTCGATTCGATGTCGCAAACGGCCGAGAACCTCGCCCGCGAGTTCAACATTTCACGCGAGGATCAGGACGCGTTTGCGCTGCGCTCGCAGCAACGCGCAGGTCGGGCCATGGCCAATGGTCGCTTCGCTTTGGAAATCACATCAGTGGCAAATCTGGTTCAGGACGAGCAAGTCCGTGCTGACAGCGCCTTGGAACGTTTAGCCACACTCGCGCCCATTCTCGGCGCGGGCACCAGCATTACCGCCGGCAATGCCTCAGGGTTGAACGATGGCGCGTGCGCCTTGTTGCTGGCCTCCGAGACAGCGGTAGAACGCTGGCAGCTGACACCGCACGCTCGAGTTTTGGGCATGGCCTCGGCCGGTGTCGCCCCACGCACCATGGGCATCGGCCCAGTGCCGGCCATCCAACGATTGCTCACGCGCCTGGATCATTCGCTCAAACAGTTTGATCGCATCGAAATCAACGAAGCTTTTGCCGCGCAAGTGTTGGCGGTGACGCGCTCGCTGGGTTTGGCCGATGCCGCCGAGCACGTGAACCGCAACGGCGGCGCAATTGCGTTGGGTCATCCGCTCGGCGCCAGCGGCGCACGGCTGGTGTTGACCGCGATGCACGAGATTGCTTCCGGCGCGGCACAGAATGCGTTGGTTGCGTTGTGTGTGGGCGTTGGTCAAGGCTTGGCGCTGGCGCTGGAAAGGCCGCGCTAAGCGAAAATATCCTGCGCTGCTGTAGGAGCGGCGCAGGCAGAACATAACACCCGACTTGAGTTCAATCGAAGTGCCTGGGCCTCGGTTTTCGTAAAGAAATTCCAGCGGTGCGTTCCTCACGATCTGAAGTTTCCAAAGCGGCATTTGGCGAACCACACGATCCACCTTTTGGACGCGCCTCTCGCGCCTCTACAATCTAATAGTAGTGTGCTTCATCACCATCGCGGGATTGTTGCCCATTTCGAGCGCGACCATGCCGAACGTTCTTCACCATCTCTTTGAAGGAAGAGCGAAGCCGCAGCACGTTGCGTTTCCACTTCACCCGCACGCGCTTGCACCTCACGAGAGGCTGCGGAAGTCACGCCAGAAAGTATCGCTACTCCGTCCCACGGGCGCGATCGCTGCGCTGCGCTTCCGAACACGGACGCACCCGCGCAACGCGGGCAGTGTTGTTATGCGAACATGTTATGCAATCGCCTCCGAGCGTTCTGTCATATAGAGAAGCGGTGCGGGAGGGATTCGAACCCTCTGGACCGTTATTGGGGGCGGCGACATTAATTTCAATAGGCGTGATGTTATGACATTGCGTTATGACCTCGCTTCTTAGAAGTCCTACTTGTGCTGTAAACGCTTGCTGTGCAGACGAGTGTGCGCGATGCAGGGTTCGAACCTGCGACTTCTTGCGTGTGAAGCAAGCGCTCTACCACTGAGCTAATCGCGCGGAGGAAAGGAGAAATTAGAAATTAGAAATCAGAAATTACAAGCCCGGCTGTGAAGCTTGCGCTTTGCATCCCGCGCTTTATCTAAAAGTATGTCCGAACATAAAGTCTCTCTTCGTTGGGAACGCGGCGACGCTGCTTTCGAGTATCAGAAATATCCGCGGAACCATTCCTGGAAGTTCGACGGCGGCCACGAAATGCAGGCCTCGGCGGCACCGGCTTATCTGGGCGATCCTAAAAACGTCGATCCGGAGGAAGCGTTCGTGGCGGCGCTCTCCAGTTGTCACATGCTCACGTTTCTCGCCGCGGCCTGTAAGAAAAAATTCGTGCTCGATGAATATACGGACGAGGCGGTCGGCCATATGGAGAAAAATGCGGACGGCAAATTGGCGATCACCAAGGTCGAGTTGCATCCGAAGCTGAAATTTTCCGGCGACAATCAACCGACGGAAAAGGATCTCGAGGAGATGCACCACTTCGCACACACCGAATGTTTCATCGCGAACTCGGTAAAAACCGAGGTGACGGTGGCGAAGTAAGACGAATCTACATCTGGAAACGAGAAAACCAGAAGGAAGAGAAGCGAATTAGGAAAGCAGGAACGCAGGAAGAGGTTGTTGGGTGCGAGGGGCGTTGTCAGCGTCCTGCCTCATTTCTGGTTTCCAGATTGAATTGATAGACGGAGGCGATCGTCGCCCACGTTTTCCTCCGCTCGCACTTCCTTCCTGTTTTCCCGATTCAATATCTTGATGAGCACGCCTACTGACCCGCAGCGGATGGAGAAGATCGTCAGCTTGTGCAAGCGACGCGGCTTCATTTTCCAATCGAGCGAGATCTATGGCGGGCTTAATGGCTGCTGGGATTACGGTCCGCTCGGGGTCGAACTGAAGCGCAACCTGAAGGATTACTGGT
>DASYVG010000243.1:0-2549 GCA_035937255.1 Chthoniobacterales bacterium
AGTTGAAGCCGAGGCGCTGCAGCATCGGTTTGATAATGACACCGCCCGTGCCGTGGATGGGCGTGAAAACGACGCGCAGCGCTTTGGCCTGCGCGATGAGCGTCCGATCGAGCACCAACGTTTCGAGACGGCGCATGTATGCTTCATCGATTTCGTGACCGATCGTTGTCACCCTTCCGCGCTGTTCAACCGGAACAGCCGCTTTCCCGGCGAAGGGCGCTGCATTTACTTGCGCGATAATTCCGCTGGCGTGTGGCTCGATCACCTGGGCGCCGTCGTCGAAGTAAACCTTGAAGCCATTGTCATGCGGCGGGTTGTGGCTCGCCGTGATAACCGCTCCGGCGCTGGCGCGAAGATAACGAACGGCAAAAGAGAGCTCAGGCGTCGAACGCGGGCCGTCGAAGACGAAAGCATCGACGCCATTCTCCGCTGCGATCTGCGCGACGAGGGCGGAGAATTCGGTGGAAAAATACCGGGAATCGCAGGCGATAACCAGCTTCGGTCTATCGATGATGCCGCTCTTTCGATTCCAGTCGTGAAGATAAGTGATCAATCCGCGCGCAGCGCGAGCGAGCGTCACGAAATTCATCGCGTTCGTGCCGACGCACGGGAACTGAGGGCACTCGCGCGCAGCCGCGTTTCCTCGTTCCGACGCGGTCACAATCTTGCCGATTGTCCTGCCGCGGAGCCCGCCGGTACCAAACGCTAGAGTCCGGTAGAAACGATCGTTGAGCTCATCCCACGCATTCGCGGCGACCAATTCTGTGACCACTCTGCCCGCAAGATCGGAGGCAGTGTCGCCGAGAAGCTCCGAGATATTCGTCAAAGCTGCGGGAAGCAGCCGGCCGGATGCGACGGCGTTTTGCAGCATCGGCTCAAGAGTGGTGCGCGCGTCCTTCATTCAAACGCACTTTTCCGGCGCGCATAGTCCAATGCAACGCTTGTTTTCCAAGTCGTGAGTTTCGGCGAGAAAAGCGGTTGCCGCGCGACGTTCACAGGATTAGTCAAGCGTCTGCCCAGCTGAGCTGCATGAACATCCACGAATATCAGGCCAAAGAACTCCTGCAGCGATTCGGCGTCGCGACGCCTCCTGGTAAAGCCGTCAGCTCGACCGAGGAAGCGGAACAGGCGGCGCGCGAGTTGGGAACGGATGATCTCGTCGTCAAGGCGCAGATTCATGCTGGCGGACGCGGGAAGGGGACTTTTGCAAATGGCTTCAAAGGCGGTGTGCACCTCGCTAAATCCGCGGCCGAAGCGCGCGATCTCGCGGCGAAGATGCTTGGTCAAACGCTCGTTACGCACCAAACCGGGCCAGTTGGCCGGGTCGTCAACAAAGTGCTGATCGCGAAATCGGTGGAGATCCGGCGCGAAATTTATTTTGCGATTTTGCTCGACCGCGCGACAGCGGCACCCCTGATCGTGACGAGCACGGAAGGCGGAGTTGAGATCGAAACGGTGGCGGAAAAGTCGCCGGAGAAAATTATCCGCGAACCGATCGACCCGTTGGCGGGATTGCAGCCGTTTCAAGCGCGGAAGTTGGCTAAACAACTCGGTTTCGAATCGGCGCAGATCAAATCCGCCTCACAACTTTTCGACGGTCTGTATCGCACATTTGTTGGGCTCGATTGCTCGATGGTGGAGGTGAATCCACTCGTCGTCACGCCCGGCGGCGAGGTTCTGGCGCTCGATGCCAAGTTTAATTTCGATGACAACGCGCTCTATCGGCATCCCGAAGTCGCGGCGATGCGCGACACTCAGGAAGAAGATCCACGCGAAGTCGAAGCATCGAAATCCGGCCTGAACTACATCGGGCTCGATGGCGACATTGCCTGTCTTGTGAACGGCGCCGGCCTCGCCATGGCGACGATGGACATCATTAAATTCTACGGCGGCAGTCCCGCCAATTTTCTGGATGTGGGCGGCGGTGCGACGGAAGAGCAGGTGACACAGGCGTTCAAACTCCTCGTTTCCGACGCTCATGTACGCGCGATCCTGGTGAATATTTTTGGCGGTATCATGAAGTGCGACGTTATCGCCCAGGGCATCATCAATGCGGCCAAGACGGTGCAGCTTTCCGTACCTTTGATCGTGAGACTGGAAGGCACCAACGTGGCAGCCGGCAAAACATTGATCGCGGAGTCCGGCCTCGCTGTCATCGCCGCTGACGATCTGGGGGACGCGGCGCAAAAAGTGGTCAACGCCGCGCGCACGAGATGAAAATTAAGGAGATCGGATTCGTCGCCATACCCGTGACCGACATTGCGCGGGCGCGTGAGTTCTACGAGGGCACGCTTCTTTTGGAACAATCAGGCCAATTCATGGACGGCAAGTGGATCGAGTATGGTTTCGGCCAGGATACTCTCGCTATCGCTCACATCAGCGACACCTGGGTGCCATCGGATCAGGGAACCGGAGTCGCGCTCGAAGTCGAGGATTTCGACGCGGCGATCGATTATTTAAAAGCGAAGGATGTAAGATTTGCGTGGGACGCCTTCGAGTCGCCGGTGTGTCATATGGCGATCATCCAGGATCCAGACGGGAATAAGATC
>DASYVG010000244.1:0-2583 GCA_035937255.1 Chthoniobacterales bacterium
TTCTCGAACTGGTAGAACAGAAAGACCATCGCGCCGAGCAGCAGGATCAGGAACTGCATCGGGACTTTGACGACGGCGTTGAAGAGGAGTCCGAGCCGGCTCGCCGTCACGGAACTACCGGCGAGATAACGTTGTACCTGCGACTGGTCAGTGCCGAAATAGGAGAGAGCGAGGAAGAATCCGCCTAGGATGCCGGACCAAAAGGTGTAACGCTTATCGGGATTGAAGGAAAAATCCACGGCCTGCAGTTTTCCCATCTTGCCGGCGAGCGAGAGAGCGCCGCCGAAGGTGAGGTCATTAGGCAAACGATGCACTGCGATCACAAACGCCAGCACCATCCCGACGAAAATGACAAGAATCTGGTAACGCTGCGTGAGGCTGACGATCTTGGTGCCGCCGAAAACGGTGTAAGCAATGACCAATCCTCCCGCCAGCCAGATGGTCAGATTCAGGTGCCATCCGAGCAACGCCGACAAAATAATCGCGGGAGCGTAAATCGTGATTCCCGCGGCGATGCCGCGCTGGATCAAAAACAAAAACGCGCCGAGCAGCCGCGTCTTCTGGTCGAAGCGCTGCCCAAGATATTCATACGCCGTGTAGACCTTCAGCCGATGATAGATCGGAACAAAAATCGCGCAGACGGCAATGAGCGCGAAGGGTTGTCCGAAGTAGTTTTGGATGAAACCGATGCCGCTCTCGTAAGCTTGTCCGGGCATCGAGAGAAATGTGATCGGGCCGGCTTGGGTCGCGAGCACCGACAAGCCAATCGTGCCCCAGCGGATGCTCTGATCGCCCTTCAGATATTGGCCGAGGCTGGCCCTTCCGCGGGTCCGCCACAGCCCGTAGAGCGGGATCGCGAGGATCGTCGCGACGAGGACGAAGTAATCGAGCCGGTTCACGAAAACCGAAGCGTAAACGCGTAGAGCAGCGTGACTTCGAGCGCGAAGAGCGAGAGCGCGAAGCCGTACGCTTTGCGCCAACTACCGAAGGGTGGCGCTTCGTCTTCGTCGCTCATTTCGCGTCACGGAGCGAAACCATGTTCGCGAAGAGCCGATACGCACCCGGAACGCCCACGGGCAGTTGCCGGAACCACGAGTAGCCGGTGTAAACGAAGTAGCCCTGACCGAATTTCGCCACGAGCAACCCGCCATCCGCCGGCTTCTCGCCGGGATCATTGCAGGACAGAATCGGAGTCCACGCCGGGTCCCATTTGTTTGGAAAGTAAAGACCGCGCTCCTGCACCCAACCTTTGAAATCTTCGGCGCTGATTTTGTTGGGCGTGTTCATCAACGGATGATCAGGCGCGAGGATTCGTACCTCCGCGTTTTCATCGGTGACGCGATCACGCGAGATCTCCAGCGGATAGGGACCGATGTCTTTCGTCTTCAAGTCCGCCGTGGTGTTGTATTGCGCCACGACCACGCCACCGGCCTTAACGTACTCGAGCAACTCCGGCCGCCACTTCGTGATCCGGTCCTGCGTGTTGTAAGCGCGGATACCGAGCACGACCGCGTCGTAGCGTGCCAGATTCCCCGCCTGGATCTCGCCCGCCTCCAGCATCTTCACGTTGTAACCAATCTGCTGGAGGCTCTGCGGGATCTCATCCCCTGCCCCCGCGATGTAGCCGATGAGCTCGCCCTTTTTGCGAATGTCGGCGCGCACGACTTTCGCTTCCGCTGGAGGCATGAGGGTCTGGAGCCCGATATGTGAATAATTGATGCGCTCGCGCGCGAAGGCGTATTCGTGCCCGCTGACCGTCACGATGGCGCGCAGCGTGCCTTCGCCCACGCTGGCCGGCGGCGTGACCGTGAATGTCGCGACCGTTTCGGCTTCCGCTCCTTCCAATTCGATCGGCACTGAGGCGGGCTCGATGCGCCATTTTGGCGGCGCTTGCAGTCGAAGCGCACCTCGCACCGCGGCGGTCGAGGCAATGATGCGCACCTGCACCGGCTTCGGTTTCTCGTCGCCGAAAACGAAAACCGGGTTCGATAGATTCGCGAACACCGGAGGCGCGATCACGAGCGGCTGTCTCAATTCGCCCGCCACCGGATCTACGGTGCGGAGTTTCGTGTCGACGGTATAACGCAGCTCCTCGCCTCCGATTTGCAACGTCACTTCCACCGGAAAGGCCGGCGGATTTTCCGCGAGCCCGATCAGTTGCTGATTTTCAACTGTGAAGGTGCCGACCATCGCCGGTTTGCTGAGCCAATAAGGCTGCGAATAGGTAGTCTCAGTGGGAATGGTCGGGGCCAGCTCCTTCGTCACAAGCTCGTCGCGATTCAGGGGCGCATCGATCTGCAGCGCTTCGCCGGAAACCGGTGTTCGCGCACGCAGCAGTTTTGCCGGGATCGCGGAACGATTGATCACTTCAAGTTTTATCGGCAATGACTGACCTGGTGTCACCGCCGCGCTGCCGGTGGAGCTCTCCACGTGCAGGCCGGCGCAGGCCGCGATGATCGCATCCACCTCTGCTCGCTTCGTCACCGCCCACTCATCGGACGATGCCGCGAGCGCGCGCCGGAGTTCCAAGAGCTTCGGAACGGACGCGGCCGGATCCGCGGGCGCGAATGTCGCGATCAATTC
>DASYVG010000245.1:0-2747 GCA_035937255.1 Chthoniobacterales bacterium
CCGCGTATTCCCGCGGAAAATCGAATGGCTCGTAGATGAAGACATGGAGTTCGCCGGTGTAGATCGCTCCAGAGCTTGAGCACAACCATATGTTTATCGCGGCGCCAGCTTTCACGAAGAGTGCGGTCAGCGAATTCGTCCGGCGTTACCGGAATGGACAAGCGGTAGCCTATCTCGATGAGCACGCGCAGGCCTCGTGTAACATTCCCAGGTTCCAAGCCGATCACGAGATCGACGTCGCGTGTGAGCCGCTCATACCCATGTGCATTCACGGCGAGTCCGCCGACGATCAGGTACTGAACGTTAGCTGTATTAAGAGTCTGCACCATCACCTCGACGCTGCGGACTTCCATTCAGCGTTCAACAATGCAGGGACTGCCGCGAATTAAAAGCGTCAAGAATTTCGTGCTTTTGATCGTTGGTTGGATTGGGAAGCTGACAGTTTCCCTTACAGTTGATACGAATCGCATCCGTGAACCTTGCGATCTACGATAACTCGGACTTCGATCGCGGTGCGCCGCGGTGGAAAGAAGCGCTCTGGATCGCAGTGCGTTGCTTATTTTTTCAGAACCCGATTCCTTGGCCGTCGGAACTGCGCGTGGCGCTGCTGCGCGCGTTTGATGCAAAGATTGGCGAAGGCGTGGTAATACGGTCGAACGTGAACGTCTCCTTTCCGTGGCGGCTGACGATCGGCGATCATGTCTGGATCGGCGAAGAAGCGGGCATTCTCAGTCTCGGACAGGTGACGGTCGGCTCGAACGTGTGCATCAGCCAGCGCGCCTATCTCTGCACCGGCTCTCACGAATATCGGCGCGACGACTTCAAGCTGAAGGTCGCGCCGATCACGATCGGAAACGAGGTCTGGATCGCGGCGAGCTCATTCATCGCGCCCGGAGTGACGATTGGAAGTGGCGCGGTGGTGGCCGCGGGTGCAGTCGTCTTTAGGGATGTCGCACCGAACACGTTGGTGCGTGGGAATCCAGCAGAAGAAAAGCCGAAATTATGAGGTAGAAAATTGAGGCCTAGAATCAGTGGCGTGTGAGGAACAGGATACCGACAAACTGAAATGTTGAAAAACTGAGATACTGAAACACGATCAGCTCGAGCCTCGGCCGCGTTTTCGCGTCCTTGCGACGATAGTCACGAATATCGCAATCCGTTCGTCTGTTTCCTCGAGCAACTCGCCAATTTCATACTCCGCCGCGCGGGGGAGATCGTGAGACTTGCAAGTCATGGCTCGACCAGTTCCACGTCTGGGAAGTAGAGCCGGAACCGCTCTGTGTCGCGCGTGGCGAGCTTCCAACCCATCAGCTCCGCGTGCGCGCCAATGAAGAAGTCGGGGAGGGGCATTACCGGAGCATCGCCGCCTCGGGATCGTCTGCGCGCAGAACGATAGCGCATGTAAGCGCGCCCGCAGATCGGCGCTGCCCCGACGGGAAGATCGATGATGTGCACGCCGGCCGACACCATCTCGGCTTCGATCTTCCCTCCCTGCGCGCGCTCTGCGGCACAAAGCTCGGCCAGAGTTACCGCGTTAATCGCAGCTCCGGTGGCCGCGATTGCTTCCAGAATGATGCCGCCCGCCCACGCATAGCATGGCGATGTGTTATTCTGGGCGTCAATAACAACGTTTGTATCGAGCAGCGTCACGGCTCACGAGTCATGGCTCGGAGCTCTTCCCATTTTACTCCACGCAACGATTTCCAGCCGCGGATCGCCTTGAGCGCCTGCGCCTTCGTAAGCTTTCGCTGCGAAATTTCGCGATATACTCGCTTCAGCACGATGCCCTCGGATGTTTCACGGCAGACAAACACGTCTCCGGGAGCGGCGGACGGCAGCACGACCCGCTTTTTGCTGTCGGCCGTGAGGGTCATGTGGGATGATCCCACCATGAAAGTGAGATGTCAAACTGGCGCGAGGCTGACAGATTGAAAAGATGACAGGGAATGACGCGAATTAAAAGCGGCGAGAATTTCGGTCTTCGCTGTAGCCGCGTCTCTGTGATGCGCGCTCACGGTTTCCAGTGGCGCACTGGAGATCTGCGCGGCTCATAGAGCCGCGGCTACAGTCTCCGAGGATCCCGCGTGCGACCAGGAGCGATTCGATCTCGGCATCGCTGAACTCCAGCCGTCCTAGCGCGCGGTCGTGTTCCCCTGCGCGAGACGCTGCTCGGATTGTCGCTTGGCGATGACGAAGTGATTATTCGCACCGAGAGCCCGCCAAGGGCCCGGAGGAATTTCACCCACCTCCACGAACTGCCAATCCGTCACGTCGGTCGATCCAAGCTGCAGGAAGTCGCGCACGGCCGGGGAAACGTCGAGGCCGGCGCCATGGTTTAGATTTGGCTTCGGCCGTTCATTGCCGAAAACGTACTGCCAATGATCCGTCCGGAAGGGCCCGCAATCCTCCCACTGAGCGTAACAGACGCGAGTTCCCTTGCGAATCGCGATCCAACGGTCTTTGCAAACCGAACGCCGGTCCTGACTGAAGGTTGTCTTGAACCACGGGATGACGAGTAAAGCCTCGGGCTTGGTTCCTTCGTGCGTGACGTCGTTGTAAGGCAGCGCGCAATAGAACGGGTTCTCACGCGGTGTGAAGGCGACAGGGAGGTAATTCTTCCGCGAGGCCGCGTCAGGCGAATCGACGCCGCCGTAATTATTAACCCAGTTTACGTCCCACGAGCTCCTCGTATTTGGGACCGGATTGTTCTCCGTCGGCTCCTCGCCGATCCAGAAAACAGTGGTGAC
>DASYVG010000246.1:0-2388 GCA_035937255.1 Chthoniobacterales bacterium
GACGGCACTGTGTCCACGTTTGAGCCGGGCAAAACGATCGTCGTCCGCCGCGTCGGCGTGACGGATCCGATCAGCTACACGCTCGGCAAGACCGTGCATTACATGAATAAAGCCGGCAAAGAGATCGAAGCGTCCTTGATCCGGCCGGGCGTTCCGGTGCATGTCTATTATGACTCTACTGGCGGCACGCAAGTCGTGAGCCGCGTGGTGGTTGATCAGGACTAAGCGCGAATAGATTCGCAAAAAGTAGCCGCAGAGTTCCGTGCGAACTCTGCGGTTTTTTTTGCGTGTCGGAGCTGGCTTGTCGGGTCCGTCGCCAATGCGAAGCCTGAGACCGCCTGGTCTTGCAGTTCTGTCGGTTTGCGTTTCAGCGCGGGATCGCAGAGCATTTGTCCATGCCTCTCGAGCTGAAGGAAATAATCGCCGCCCGCCTCGGCGAAAACTACGAGCTGCACCATCGCCATCTCAATCGCACGCTCGTGGCGGCGCAGCGCGTCATCGGCTTCGACAAGGTCTACGCGCGCGCCGAGGGCGCCTACCTCTACGACATGGATGATCGAGCGTATCTCGATTTCCTGAGCGGCTACTCGGTCTTTAACATAGGGCGCAACCATCCGGCGATCCAGAAAGCGATCCGCGACGTCCTCGACCTCGATTTGCCGAACATGGTGCAGATGGATTGCTCGCTCCTCAGCGGTCTCCTCGCCGAAGCGCTCATAAGGCGCACGCCACCGCATCTCGATGCCGTCTTTTTTTGCAACTCCGGCACCGAAGCGATCGAAGGCGCGCTTAAGTTTGCGCGCGCCGCCACCGGCCGGAAACGTGTGCTCTCACTCGCGAGCGCTTTTCACGGCTTGAGCCTGGGATCGTTGTCGCTCATGGGCTGCGAAAGTTTCACCGAAGGCTTCGGCCCGCTCATGGACGAATGGGACACGCGCATCGCGCTCGACGACATCGCATCGCTCGAACGCGAGCTCGCGCAGCGGGATGTGGCCGCGTTCGTCATCGAGCCCGTGCAAGGCAAAGGCTGCAAATTTCCCCAGACCGATTTCTTCGTTCGCGCGCAGGAGCTTTGCCAGAAGCACGGGACGCTTCTCCTGGCCGATGAAATCCAGACCGGTCTTGGTCGAACCGGGAAGATGTTCGGCTTCCAGCATTGGAACCTCGAGCCGGACATCATCACGCTCGCGAAATCATTAAGCGGCGGCTACGTTCCCTGTGGTGCCATCGTCACGCGGCGCGAGATTTACCAAAAGACATTCAGCCGCATGGATCGCTGTGTCGTTCACTCCACCACGTTCGGCCGTAACAATCTCGCCATGGCCTGCGGCCTCGCCGCGCTTGAAGTACTCGATGACGAGAAGCTGGTCGAAAATTCCGAGAAAATGGGCGCGCTGCTCATGGAACGGATCGACGCCCTGCGCGCGAAACACTCCTTCATCAAGGAAGTGCGTGGGAAAGGGCTTATCATCGCGATTGAGTTCCACGAGCCGAACGAGTTCAAGCTCAAGATGGCCTGGAAGCTCCTGCACAAGGTGGACAAAGTTCTCTTCGCGCAAATGGTCGTGACCCAAATGCTAAGCAAGCATCACATCCTCACCCAGGTCGCCGGGCATGCCATGGACGTGGTCAAAATCCTGCCGCCGCTCATTATCGGTAAAAAGGAAATCGATCTCTTCGTCACCGCGCTAGACGACGTTCTGACCGAATGCCGCAAGTTCCCCGGCCCCATGTGGGAGATCGGCAACAATTTCGTCAAAGCCGCGATCGGCGCGCGTCGCTCTGCTCCGCGCGCTCCGGTCGCCTCGGCTTAGGTCCGCGAATTGGGGCGACCAACCGATGCGCAGACTTTGCACGTGTATGGCGTGCGGAAATATGTTCCACCAGGTCAAGTAATCATGGCAACGTCTAAAAAGACTGTTTTATAATTCCGCGACAATTCTCTTTTGGAGAGCGTTTCTCCCCGTCCGACCCCGTCTCTCTCTCAAGAAGTATAATCCGGCATCTTCCACCCTCCGGATCTGCCTAACGAGCGAGACACGAAACAACCTACGACATTTGCTGGATACCCGCTTTCAGAGAAGTCTGTGAATTTTGGCAGCCTGGCAAGCATTCATTACGGGCGCCACCAGATCGATTTTCCATTACCTCGACGTCGGCGCACACGTCGGAATGACAGCAATTGGTCGCGCCATCTTTTATAAAAGATGCGGGCATTACAACCGCATCTTTGCCTTTGAGCCAGGCGAGGCGTTTCCGCTCTTGCAGAAGGCGGTTAATGCCAATCGTGTCACCGATATCGTGACCTGTGTGAACGCTGCGGTAAGTGATGAGCCTGGTCAGACTCAATTCTATCTCACGCCAGGCCAGTCCCCAGCGAGCAGCCTT
>DASYVG010000247.1:0-2703 GCA_035937255.1 Chthoniobacterales bacterium
TGCTCGAGCTGAGCGGCGGTCACGAAGCCGCGAACGGCGCCGGGGGGCGTGAAGTGCTCGATGTCGAGCAGCTGCCCTTGGTTTATTTTCTGCAGAACGCCGCGGACATCGCACCGATCCTCGTCTTGAAGTGAAGCGAGCCACTTCAGCAACTGCGGCACGGCTTTCAGGAGCGCACGTTCGGATGCGTCGGTTTGCTGCGGGCCAAAAAAATCCGCGATACCACGGTCGAACTGCGTCCACGACCTGTCGCCCGCGATCGCCTGCGCAAGCTTCCGCAACTGCTCCGCGCGCACGGTCGGGCTTACTGCGGCAGTATCAGCGATGATGTCGGTCGCTCGAGCCAGCAGGTAGGCGAGCGCAATCGGATCGCGCAACCCCGCCGGGAGCATGCGGATGGAAAGGTAGAATGAACGCGAAACCGCACGCAGAGTTTCGGTCCGCAAATCCACCAGCGATTTCTCGGCGGATGCTCTCAAGGCTTGACGTTCCGCAGCGCGATGCGCGCCGGATTCGCGTTTCCTAATCCGGCTTTGCCCGCGATCTCGACATGCGCAGCCAGATCGCCGATGGCGGGTAGATGCGCGTTTGAGCGCCAGCGTTCGATTTGCCGCAATGCAGTCGCGTCGATCGCAACGGGATCTTTGCTCGCAAAGATTGTCGCGTAGTGCAATGCGAAGTTCGGCGCGGCTTCCAATCCGCCAGCATACTGGGCCACCAGTCCGTCCATCAGATTAAGCACCACTTTCTTTGCGATGATCGGATCAGCATACATTTCCACCAGACTCAAAGCTGATCCGCCGGATGCGCCCCCCGTGAAACGCCGCCAATTGTCCACGTTCGGAACGGTCATGTTATAGACGCACCCCGCGATCCCGGTCCCCGGATTATCTCCCATGACGGGGACGTTGATCACTTTCGTAACGTCGCTCGAAAGAATGCGGCAAAAATGGCTCTCGCTGCTCGTGTTCTCTTTATCGGAAAGCAACGGCGTGCGGCCATGGTCGTTACGATAATCCAGATCGCCCCAAACGAGTTTGCCCATGATCGGCGCGCTGAAAATCGCCTTTGCGTCATAGCCGTCGCGCGGTGCGACCGAGAGCAGCTGGTAACGATCGCCGCCGCGATAACCAGCGGCCCGCGCTCCGTTCGTATTGCGATCCCAAATAATGATGGAGTGATGCGGAACGCCCGCGCTCGCCAGTCCATCGGCGATCGCCTCGACCACAGCCCGGTGCGTGGTGAAGAGTTCGCCGCCAGCGGCGGAGATTTTGATGCCAACTTTGTCGGTCGGGGAGACGAGTGCACGCCACGCTCTTGCCACCTCGCTTTGACCAGTGACGGCGAGCAGGAGCCGGTCGACCATCTTGCGCACGACGGCATCGTCAGTGCGGTAGTGCTGGATGGCGGCGGCATCGTGCGCGATGTAAACGGTCGATGGAGTCGACGCTGGCGGCGCTGTTTGCGCGCGAGCGGAAGAGAGCAGGAGGCAGAGAACGAAGGCAATCCGGAAGAGCAAGAGAATGACGCGATGAAAGGCGAGCTTATGAGCAACGGCGCAATTCACAACTGCCCCGAGCGAACCAGCGCCGATCCAATTCGGCACGTTTACGTTCACATCCCGTTTTGCGCTCGCATCTGTCCTTATTGCGCCTTCTACAAGGAGCGAGCGGACCCGGCGCAGACCGAGCGTTTTTGCGCGGCGCTTTTGGCCGAATTGGAGAGCTCTGGCGTTCGTTTGAATCTCCAGCCAGAGACGATCTTTTTCGGGGGCGGAACGCCGACCGCATTGAGCACATCGCAACTGCGCGAGCTGATTCGTGGTTTCGGAGATCTGCTCGATCTAACGAAGCTGGTGGAGTGGACCGTGGAAGCGAATCCTGGCAGTGTTTCGCCCGCCAAAGCAAAAATGCTTCACTCGCTCGGCGTCAACCGGATCAGTCTGGGCGTGCAATCGTGGGACGATCAATTACTCGCCGTTTTGGGCCGTGAACACTCGGCTGCTCAGGCTGAGCTTTCCGTTCAGATCCTGCGCGAGGCCGGTTTCACAAATCTGAATATCGATCTGATGTTCGGGTTGCCTGGACAGAGAGCCGCTCAATGGGAAGCGACGCTGGCCCGAACCATCGCGCTCCAGCCGGAACATGTCTCCGCGTATTGTCTTACCTATGAAGAAGACACCGAGTTTTTTCTGCGCCATGCCCGTGGCGAGCTGCGCGCCGATGAGCAAACCGATGCGCAGTTCTTTGAACTCGCGATGCAGGCACTCGGGGGCGCCGGCTACCGGCATTATGAGATTTCAAACTACGCGCGCGCCGGCTACGCGTCGCATCACAATCGCGGCTACTGGGCGGGCGACGATTATCTCGGGATCGGGCCGAGCGCTTTTTCCACGATCGGGCTACAGCGTTCGCAAAACGTGCCCGATTATCGTGTCTACTCAGATCGCGTGCACGCCGGCGAATCGCTGACGTCGTCAGAGGAGGCGTTGACGCCGCAGATCAAGCGCATTGAATCGATCGCGCTTTCCTTGCGCACGAGCAACGGGATTCCCTCTCACTGGCTCGATTCATGGAATGATGAGCGCGAAGAGTTCTTGTCGCTCGGCCTGATCAAGCAGGACGATGCACGGGTAAAACTCACCGAACGCGGAAAACTGCTGGCCGATTCCGTTGCCGCAGCGTTCGTCTAGGCAGCAATTAA
>DASYVG010000248.1:0-12376 GCA_035937255.1 Chthoniobacterales bacterium
CCGCTCCATGATATCGACCGGTTCGGCTTTCTGCAGTTCCTCCACCGTGATCGCGCCATCGACCGCAAAGCGGCCCGATTTCGTGCGCCGCAATGCCTGCAGATGCGCGCCGCAGCCGAGCGTGTCGCCGATATCGTGCACGTACGTCCGGACGTAAAATCCTTTGCTGCACAGCACGCTAAAATCGATCTCAGGCAAAGCCACCCGACCGATGCCGTAGCCATAGACATGCACGAGCCGGGGCTCGCGCTCGACGGTTTTGCCTTGCCGGGCCAGCTTGTAGAGCGGCACGCCGCCTTGCTTGATGGCCGAAACCATCGGCGGCATCTGATAAAAATCGCCGCGATATTTTTCGAAGGCAGCGCGCACCGCGACTTCCTCCAGCAGCGGAACCGGTCGTTCCTCGAGGACGGTGCCCGCGCAATCCTGCGTGTCGGTGGTGACGCCGAGTTTTAAGGTACCGGCGTATTCCTTGTCTTCGCTCATCAGGAGATCCTGAATTTTCGTGCCGCGCCCGAGGGTGAGCAAAAGAAGGCCGGTCGCGATCGGATCGAGCGTTCCGCAATGTCCGACTTTCTTGATCTGCAGCCGCCGACGAACCAGCGCGACCACGTCGTGCGACGTCATGCCGGCGGCTTTATCGACGAGCAGAACGCCGTCAGGAGTGGCAGTCAACGACATCGCAAATCGCCGCCAGGACGCGCTCTTCGACTTCGGGTAAAGTCCCGCGCACGCGCGCACCGGCAGCCATCTTATGGCCACCCCCGCCGAAGCGCTGGCAGATCGCGCACACATCGGCCGCTTCGCTCTTCGAGCGCATGCTTACGCGGACTTTTCCGTCCGCCAGTTCCTCAAAAAAAACCGCCACGACGACGCCATGGATCGCGCGCAGGTGATCGATCAAGCCTTCATTGTCTTCCGCAAGCGCCTTGAGTTCGTTGGCCGTTTGCAGACTGAGGCTGAAGCTCGCGATCTTCCCGTCCGCGTTGAAGCGCATCGTGCCGAGAACTTCGCGCAGCAGCTCCACCCGGCGGCGCGGAAAGTTTTCGTAGAGGGCCTGATTCGTGGCGCCCACATCGACTCCGAGGCGAATCAGTTCGGCCGCGATTTCAAACGTCCGTGCCGTGGTGTTCGGATACTGAAACGAACCGGTGTCGGTAGAAATGGCCGCGTAAAGATTCTCCGCAATCGCGGCGTTCATCGGCAATCCCTCCGCTGCAATGAGCTCGAACAGAATCTGTCCAGTCGCCGGCGCAATTGGATCGATATGAACGAGGTCTCCGTAGCGCGGGTTGCTCGGATGATGGTCGATGTTGATCCAAAGCTTCGCCTGGTGAACCGCTTCTCCCGCGGCGCCGAGACGATTTTCGGTCGCGGTGTCGAGCGCGATCGCGACCTCGAATTCCCTTCCTTCCGCCGGCGGTTGAACGAGCAATTCAGCGTGTGGCAGAAAGCTGTATTTCTCCAGCATTCCGTCTTCGTTCCAGATCGTCACATCTTTCCCGAGTTCGCGCAGCGACAAGCCGAGCGCAAGTTCGCTTCCCAGCGCGTCCCCGTCGGGACGCACATGGCTGATGATGACAAAGTGTTGGTGCGCCCGGAGCGCAGCCGCAATTTCCGCGAAGCTCGACTGCGTCGTTCGCGCGGCCGGTGCCGTTCCACTCGTAGCGGTCGCGATCATACTTCCTCCTCTGCGGTGGGCGGGTCGATGGTTTGCAGAATTTCAATCACGCGCGCGCCTCGTTCAATTGAATCGTCGAGATGGAACGTCAGGTGCGGCGTGTATTTCAAGACGACGTGTTTCGCGAGTAGAGCCTGGAGTGTGGCGCGATTTTCCTCCAGTTTCGCCATCGCACTCCCGCGCGTGGCCGAGCCGAGAACGCTCACATAGACGTGCGCGTTTTTGAGATCGGGCGTGACGTTCACATCATTCACCGTCACGAGCGCGCTGTCGAAGGTGAGCTCGCGCGCGATCAAGCTGCTCAGTTCGCGCTTCACCAGCTCGTTCACGCGTAATAACCGATGTTTCATCGAGAAATGTAGCGATTTTGACAGGGCGAAACTCTGTCGAGGCCGGGTCGCTCAATCGTCGGCTCGACAGAGTCTCACCCTACCGGTTTAGAGTTTTTGCGCCACCTGCTCGAGCTGGTAGCACTCGATGATGTCACCGACCTGGTATTCGCTGAAATCGCCGAGCTTGATGCCGCACTCCAAACCGACGCGGACCTCCTTCACATCGTCCTGGAAGCGGCGCAGCGTGGAGAGGCCCCCGTCATACACCGGCTGGCGCCGCCGTAACACGCGCGCGCGCGCGGTCCGGCTGATGCGCCCATCGGTGACGAGACAGCCAGCCACGATTCCTCGGCTCAATTTGAAGACCTGTTTCACTTCCGCGTGACCAATGACGGTTTCGCGATGCTCCGGATCGAGCAGCCCAGCCATCGCTTCTTTCATCTGATCGATCAATTCATAGATGATGCTGTAAAGTTTGACCTGTACGCCTTCGCGCTTCGCGGCATTCACCGCGATCGATTCGACTTTGATGTTGAAGCCGACGACGACCGCATTCGACGCGCTTGCGAGCAGAATATCAGATTCGGAAATCGGACCAACGCCCGAGTGGATGATTTCAAGATCGATCTTCTTGCTCTCGATCTGGCCAAGAGCGTTGGTGAGCGCTTCGAGCGAGCCTTGTGCGTCGCACTTCAGCACGATGCGCAGATACTTTTTCCCGTCCGCCGCTTCGAGCAAGCTTTCGAGGGTCGCGCGTGTCGGGGCACTGAGTTTCTCCGCGCGCTTCGCGAGCAATCGCTCTTCACTCAACGTTTTCGCCGAGCGCTCCGACTCCATCACCAAAAATTCGTCGCCCGCCTGCGGCAATCCTGTGAATCCAAGAACCCGCACCGGCGTGGATGGCCCGGCTTGTTTGATTGATTTGTCGCTGTCATCTGTCAGTCCCTTTACCTTTCCTGCGTAATCGCCGCAGATGAAGGCTTCGCCCGATTTCAGGGTTCCCATTTGGACGATGACGGTCGCGGTGGGACCGCGTCCCGCTTCGACTTGCGCTTCGATCACAGTGCCGCGCGGTGTGGCTGTCGGCGAAGCCTTCAGGTCCATGACTTCGGCTTGCAACGTCATCATCTCGAGCAAGTGATCAATGCCGGTTCCCTTCGTCGCCGAGACTTCACACACGACTGTTTTTCCGCCCCAATCTTCGGGGCTTAGCTCACGTTCCTGTAATTGCTTCTTTACGCGATCGATGTTCGCGCCCGGCAGATCGATCTTGTTGATCGCGACCATGATTTCGACGTGCGGCGCGGCCTTGGCGTGGTTGATCGCCTCGATCGTCTGCGGCATCAGCCCGTCATCTGCCGCCACCACCAGCACGACAATATCGGTCACGTGTGCGCCGCGGGCGCGCATCGCCGTGAAGGCGGCGTGACCCGGCGTATCGAGAAAAGTGATGCGCGTCCCTTTGTAATCGACCGTATACGCGCCGATGTGTTGCGTGATCCCTCCAGCTTCGCCCGCCGCGACGCGCGTCTTGCGGATTGCATCCATCAGCGACGTTTTGCCGTGATCGACGTGCCCCATGAACGTGATAATCGGTCCGCGCGTTTTGAGTTCCTCTTCCTTCTCGATGACCGGAGGCGGAGGCGCGACGATCACCTGTTCGACTTTGTGAACGCCGCCGCCTTTCTCGCGGCGCTCCATCTCGAAGACGAAGCCGTGCTTCTCGCAGACCTTGGTCGCAACGTCCGGCTCGATCGTGAGGTTCGGATTTGCGAAGATGTTGAAGTCCGTCATCAGCTCCTTGATGAGCTGGAAATTTTTTACGCCAAGTTGCGTCGCAAGGTCCTTCACAATAATCGGCGGTTTAATGTGAATGATCTTCGCCGGATCGACGGGTTCCTCGGTAGCGGCGGGCGCATCCGAAGTGGACGGGTCGATGGGAGCCGCTTCGATGGGGGCCGCTGGGGGCGTGCCGATGAGCGCGGGCTGAGGTTCCAAAACGGGCGCGAGCGCTGCCGGCATCGGGGCCGAGGTCGCCTCGGCGGCTTTGATGCGTGAAATTGGTGGCAGAACCGCGCGGCGAATTTTCCCTTCCGTTTCCGGCCGTTTCGGCGCGGGTATCTTTTCGTCGATCAAGGACACCGTGGCGCCATGAACACGCCGGGTTTTGGCGGGCGGGGCCTCGGCCGGTTTCTCCGGTTCCACGCGCACACGAGCCTTCGCCGTGATGGGGGTAATGCCGGAGCGCGTCGGTTTTGTCGCCGCTTCCGCTTTCTGGCTCTTCGCTTCCTTCGACTTGCTGGCCGCTACCTTGCCGACACTTTCCTCGACCGGCTTACGAGAGGTCGCGGGCTTCCGCGCGGCGGTCTTGGTTGTGGTTTTGGTTGGCATGTAGTTCCTGTAAAATCGTTGCCATGGCTCCGGCTGCTTAATGGAAGCCCATGTTATTGCGCGACTGCTTCTCGATGCACCGCCTCATGAATTTCCCGCGCTTTTTCTTCGTTGACGCCGAGGATGTCGACCAAATCCTGCACATCGGCATCGTGCAAACCCTCGAGGTTGGTGAACCCGGAGGTCACCAGCGTCAGCGCCTGCTCCGCCGTTATCGGCAATCCAGTGGCGAGCGTCTGGGCGGCCTGCGCGACTTTCTGTTCGACCTGGTGCGTCGCGGTCGTGTCCTTGTCGATGTTGATTTCCCAGCCCGTCAGGCGCGAAGTCAGCCGTGCGTTCTGACCCTTTTTTCCGATCGCGAGGGAAAGCTGATCTTCGTCGACGGAAATCTGCACGCTCTTTTTCTCCGTGTCGAAGACGAGGTTCTTTACCTTGGCCGGTTTCAATGCCTCGAGGACGTAATCCTTCGGGTCCGAGCTCCAGCGAATGATGTCCACTTTCTCGTTGTTGAGCTCGCGCACAATGTTCTTCACACGCGATCCGCGCATTCCGACGCAGGCGCCGACCGGGTCAACTCTGTCGTTCACGCTCGTGACCGCGATCTTGGTGCGATAACCCGCTTCGCGCGCGATCCCGCGGATCTCCACCGTGCCGTCCGCGATCTCGCTGACTTCCAGTTCGAACAAACGCCGGACAAAATTCGGATGGCTGCGTGAAACAATGATCTCGGGCCCGCGGATGCCGTTCTCCACCGCGACGACGTAGGCGCGCAGCCGATCGCCGATATTATAGTCTTCCACCACGACGCGCTCGCGCTGCGGCATGATCGCTTCAAATTTCCCCAGATCCAAAATCACGTCCGAGCGATCAAAGCGCCGCACAGTTCCGCTCACGATCTCTCCGGCGCGATCCTTGAACTCCTCGTAAATCATCTCCTTCTCGACCTGCCGGATGCGCTGCATCATTGCCTGCTTCGCCGTTTGCGCGGCGATGCGACCGAAATTGCGCGGCGTCACTTCCATTTCGATAGTCTCGCCGATCGCGGCTTCGGCTTTCAGCTTCCGTGCTTGTGAAAGCGTGATTTCGTCCTGCGGATTCGTGACCTTTTCAACCACGAGCATGCTCGCGAGCGCTTTGATCTCGCCCGTCTTCGGATTGATATCGATGTGCAAATCACGCGAAGCGCCAATGCTCTTTTTGGACGCCGAGAGGAGCGCGTTCGAGACTGCCTCGAGCAGGATTTCGCGTTTGATTCCGCGCTCCCGCTCCAGGTAATCAAGCATGGCAATAAACTCGGCGTTCATAATAAACATCGAGCCCAAAGACGAAAAAGAGTGGGACACCAGCTCCCACTCCAATCCTCCGCGGACTAGACGCCTACGTTAATTTTCCAAGCTGCTCCCGTCAAGCCGCTAATCCGTCGAGCTGGCCGGTGCGCGATTCCGGAAATGCTTTGCAACGCGCGAGGTGTTCGTAAGAGTCAGCCGATGGGACGCTCGATTGCAATCGTGCTCGCCGTTTGGGCCGCGGTTTATCTCCCCGGCCTCGGTTCGCCCGAGATCAAGGGCGAGGAAGGCCGGCGCATTTTACCCGCCGTCACGATGCTGGACGCCGGCAACGCCGCGCGCGGCGGTCGCGAACTCTTTCGGAGCTACGTCGTGCCGATGATCGGGAGCGAGCCTTACCTGCGTAAACCGCCGCTCGTGAACTGGCTCGTGGCCGGCTCCTTTAGACTGTTCGGCGCGCGTGACGAATGGACGGCACGGCTGCCCTCCGCGCTCTGCGTTTTGCTGGTCGCGCTCGCGTTTGTCACGGTCGCGCGCGAGGTGCTTGGCCGCGGCGCGCTTTGGGCGGCGTTCGCTTGGCTGCTCAATTTCGGCATCCTAGAGAAAGGCCGCCTCATCGAGATCGAAGTGCTCTACGTCTCGCTCTTCGGGCTGGCCCTGATCTGCTGGCTGGCGTTCTGGCAGGAACGCCGATCGCCCTGGCTGACCTGGTTGATCCCGGCGATCTTCCTGGGAGCGGGACTTCTCGCCAAAGGTCCCTTTCACCTTCTCTTTTTCTACTCAGTCGTCGCGGCCGTCCTGTGGCGAGATCGTCAACTGCGCGCTCTCGCGCACCCTGCGCATTTCGTCGGTCTAATAATAATGCTTGGAATCTTCGCGGCCTGGGCGCTCCCGTATCTCGAAATGCTGCGCGACACACGGGTGGCCGGCGTTTGGAGCCGACAATTTTCCGGGCGCGTCGCAGGCGAGGATTTTCAGCTCAATAATTGGTTACTGAACATTCCCCGCGCCATCGCTTACTTCCTGCCGTGGACGGCGCTGCTGCCGTTCGTTCGCGTGAACTTGCTGAGCGATCAACGAGAACGAGCCCTCGCCAAAGGCGTTCTCTGGGGCACCGCCGTCTCATTCCTCGTGGTGAATCTGCTTCCGGGAGACTTGCCGCGCTATTCCATGCCAGCGCTCGTTCCGGCTTGCTGGTTAGTTGGTGTGGCGGTGAAGGCGAATGCCTTCGCGTGGCGCTTACGCTTGGGGAGGTGGGGCATGGACTTTTCAAGCCGCCTCGTTTGGCGCGTCGTTGGCGCGACGGCGGTGGCGGCGGCGATCGGGTTCCCTGTCGCCAGTTGCACGGTTTTGAAGCATCGCGAAAAAGTGCGCAACATCGCCCGCCAGATCGAGACGGCAATTCCGGCAAACGCACAAATCTACGCCGTAAATCCGGATTACCAGCCGTTCCTCTTCTATCTGCAGCGCAAAGTCATCTACGCTAGCAGCCTCGCCCAAGTGCCGCTCGACGCGGAGTATGTGCTCGTCCGCGCAAAGCTGGAGCGGGAGATCGAGGAGAGCCCGCGCTGGGCGCCGCGCCATGCGACCCCGGCGACGCGCGTGACGGATTATCGCAAGGTGACGGTGGTCCTGCTGCACATTGTCGACCCAGGTTAACAGTTGGTTTGACAGCGACGCGCGGGGATTGAATAGTTAGCACGCTAACTAATAGGGAAATGTCATCGCCAAATACCGAGGAACTGGGCACGCTGCTTTTTGGAGCGGCACAGGCCTGGCGAACTAGGCTCGACCAGCGACTGCGTCCGCTCGGCTTGAGCCAGGGGAAATGGCGCACGCTCGTCCATCTCTCGCGTGGCGGCGAAAAGCTCACGCAAAAAGAACTCGCCCACCGGATGGGAATCGAGGGGCCGACTCTGGCCGGCCTGCTGGACCGTCTGCAAAACGACGGCTGGGTGGAGCGGCGCCCCGCAGTCGGTGATCGACGCTCCAAAACCGTGCATTTACAGCGGCGCTCCAAATCTGTTCTCGCGAAAATTTTTAATACCGCCCACGACCTGCGGCACGAGTTGTTGGAAGACATTTCGGCGCGCGACCTTGCCGTCTGCATGCGCGTTCTCAGCCGTGTCCGCGAGAAAGCCGAGCAGCCCGTTGCGCACATCTCAAACGGCCAGCCCAACGGAACAGAAGAGCGCCTTCCGTCATGACAACGATGACTCGAGTGAACGTCGCCGCGCGCGAGGCGATCGGCCAGATGGAGCGGCGCTGGGGCCGCACGCGTGTCTACGTCATTGGCGGCGCCATTCTTCTCGTTTTGATCGTGCTCATCCTGCGCGGAGTTGCCGGGCGCAAGAAACCGCCGCCGCCGCCCGCCCCGCGCAGCGTCGAAACCGCACCGGTCGTGCAGAACGACGTGCCGCTTTATCTGGATGAGATCGGCACCTGCACCGCCTTTGAGACGGTCCAGGTGCAGGCGCAGGTCAGCGGCCAGATCATCGGTCGCCAGTTTCAAGACGGCGCCGACGTCAAAAAAGGCGATGTGCTTTTTACCATCGATCCGCGTTCCTACCAGGCGGTGCTCGATCAAGCCAACGGGCAGGTGGCGCAGGCGCAATCACAGCTCGTCCTGGATCAGATCACGCTCAAGCGCCAGCAGGAGTTGCGCGCGCGCAACGTCACTTCGCCCCAGGATCTCGACACGGCGCAGGGCACGGTGAACAGCGATCAGGCGAAGCTGAAAAGCGCGCAGGCAGCCGTGACCGTAGCGCAGGTGAACTTTGACTACTGCACCATCCGCTCGCCCATCGACGGCCGCGCCGGTTTGCGCAATGTCGATACCGGCAACGTCGTCGGTCCCGGTGGCGGAACATCGCTCGTCACGATTCAGGGCATTGATCCGATTTACACCGACTTCACCATCGCGGAGCCCGATCTTGCTTTAGTGCGCCGCTATCTCGGCGGTCCAAACGTTAAGGTCATGACCGATGCGGAGGACGACCAGTACCCGCCGCGTCAAGGGGACCTTTCTTTTATCGACAATGCGCTCCAGTCCGGCTCGGGAACGGTCAAGGCTCGCGGGATCACTCCGAACTCGGATCATGCGCTGTGGCCGTCACAGTTCGTTCACGTGCGCTTGATTCTCGACATCCTCAAGAATGCCAAACTCGTCCCCAGCGGCGCCGTGCAGATCGGCCAAAACGGTCCATACATTTTTGTCGTGAAACCCGACTCCACCCTCGAGCTGCGTGAGGTGAAGCCGGGACAGCGCCAGGACGATCTCACCGTGATTACGAAAGGGGTCAACGCCGGGGAAACCGTTGTGGTTAGTGGCCAGTTGCAACTGTCGCCGGGCGCCAAGGTTGTCGCTCAGGAAGCTCAGCCGCCCGGGCAGGGCGGGGGAGCGGCGCCGAGCAAGTCTTTGAAATGATTTTTCATGGCCGGCCCACAAAACGACGGCGATGAAGCCGGCGCGCTCGATGGAGAGCGCGGGATGATCGCGAAGAATCGAGCCCCTGACCAAAGCGCTCGTGGCCATGCGACCGAGGGTGAAAAGACTCTCGGCGGCAAGCTGGTCCAGTTTTCGTCCGGCCTGTCCAAGCCGTTCATCCAGCGGCCGGTGATGACGATGTTGTTGACGACCTCGATCATCGTCTTCGGCATTCTCGCCTACAAGCAGCTCGCGGTGAACGATCTCCCCGCCGTCGATTATCCGGTCCTATCAGTCTCCGTTTCTTACCCCGGCGCGAATCCGGAAACAATGGCGAACACGGTCGCCACGCCGCTGGAGAAACAGTTCACCCAGATTCCGGGCCTCACCCTAACGACCAGTTCGAGCACCCAGGGGAATACTTCCATCACGTTGCAATTCGAGCTTTCGAAAAGCATCGATGCCGCCGCGACCGACGTGCAATCCGCCATTCAACGCGCCTCCGGCCAACTCCCGAGCGATCTGCCCAGCCCGCCCACTTTTGTTAAGACCAATCCGAACGACCAGGCGGTCATGTATATCGCCCTGACGAGCGACACGCTCACTGACGGTGATCTCTATAAGTATGCGACCTCCCAGGTTCAGCAGCGCATCAACATCCTCCCGGGTGTTTCGCAGGTGAACATCTTCGGCGTCAAAAGCGCGATTCGGATCAAAGCGAAGCCCGGGGCGCTGGCCTCGCGGAACTTGACTCTGGACGATATCGCCGCCGCGATTAAGGCGGGCACCTCCTACTCCGGCGCGGGGCAATTTGATGGGAAAAACCAATCATATGTCCTGCGCCCAAAAGGTCAGATTGAGAACGCCGAAGGCTATCGCAACCTCATCGTCTCGAGAGGCAGGGACAATTCGCCGGTTTACCTGCGCGATATCGCTGAGGTGACCGACAGCGTGCAGGATGAGCGAATGTCGCGGCATTTTTTTGCGCGCGGCTACAATCCACCTGCTTCCACCGTTGTGCTCGCGGTTTCCCGTCAGGCCGGCGCCAACGCCGTCGCCGTCGCGAAATCCGTCCGTGATACCCTGCCGCAGCTTCGGCTGGAACTTCCCGGTTCCATTCAGTTGATCCCGGTCTTTGACCGATCGCAGAGCATCGTCCACTCCATGACCGACGTGGAGACGAACCTGCTTATCGCCTTCGTCCTGGTCATCCTGGTCATCTTTATGTTCCTGGGGCGCGCGACCGACACACTCATTCCTGTCGTCGCGTTGCCGCTCTCGTTCTTGATCACCTTCCTCGCCATGTGGGCGCTCAATTTTTCAATTAACAATCTTACCTTGATGGCGCTGACTCTCGCCGTCGGCTTCCTGGTCGATGACTCGATCGTTTTTCTGGAGAACGTCGTCCGGCGCGCCGAGCACGGTGAATCGATTTATCAGGCCACGCTCAACAGCGCCGGTGAAATCTCCTTCACCATCCTCGCGATGACGCTCTCTCTCTGCTCTGTCTTTATTCCCCTCGCTTTCATGCCGGGACTTCTCGGTCGCATCTTTCGCGAGTTTTCCGCCACCATCATCGTCGCCATTCTCGCGTCCGGTCTCGTCTCGCTCACGCTCACGCCTTTGATGTGCGCGCGTTTGCTCGCCGAGCGCGGGCCGGACCACTCCAAGACCTGGACAGAGCGCTTCATCGGTCGCTTTTTTACTCGTGTCGTGCGTTTTTACAGCCGCACGCTTGATTGGTTTCTCGATCACGGCTGGCTGGCCGCTCCCATTGTCCTGGCGTGCATTCTCGGCCTCTTTATTTTTTTCAAGGCGCTTCCCTTCACCTTGTTGCCAACCGGCGACAGCGGCCTGATCCGCGGTTTCTTCATCGTCCAGGAAGGCGCCTCGCCCCAGCAACAGCGCCAGCTCCAGAACAAACTCGACCCCGTTTTGCAGAGGAACAAAAACGTCGATAAATATTTCACCGTCGCGGGCCGCGCCGGACAAACAGCGGGCGTATTCACCGTCCTGTTTTTGAAAGACGCGAAAACCCGGCCGGGAATTGAGGAGGTCGCGGCCGACCTGCGCCGGGCGGTCAGTGGGATCCCCGGAGTTTTCCCGACCCTGAACCCGCAGCCCGTCCTGCAAATTAACATCGGCGCCACCGGGAGCGCTTTCGGGCGTTACTCCTATGTTTTGAGCGGCATAAACCCAGGTGAAGTCTATGCCGCCGCCGATGCCTTCGGCGCCCGCTTGCAGTCCTACGATGGTTTCGTGGCCCCGCCGCGCGCCGATCTTTTCCGCAACACACCAAGTCTCGAAATCAATATCGATCGCGACCGCGCCAGCCTCTACGGAGTCTCCACCACGAAACTCGAAAGTCTTCTCCGCTCGGCTTACGCGCAGAACTATGTCTATCTCATCAAGCAGGCGGACGACCAATACCAGGTCATCCTGGAAGTAGAAGACCGCGATCGAGCCTCACCAGAAGATCTACGCCACATTTATGTTAAACCCGATAACGGCACGACGCTCATCCCAGTGCGCGCGCTGATCAAGTCGGAAACGAAGCTCGGTCTCCAGTCCGTGAACCATACCAACCAGTTTACCAGCGTAACCTTCGGCTTTGATACCAAACCCGGGGTAGCCTTGGGCGATGTAACTGCGTTTATGCAGAAGGCAGCGGCCGAGACACTGCCACCCACCGTGAAAGGAGAGCTGCAAGGAGAAGGCCTGGTCCTCCAGCAGCTTTTCCAGGCGCTTCCGTTTCTGGTCCTGGCAGCGCTCTTTGTCATGTATGTCATCCTCGGGATTCTTTACGAGAGCTATGTCCATCCCATCACTGTCCTTTCTGCCCTCTTTCCCGCCGTGGTCGGCGGCCTCCTCACGCTCTGGCTCTTTAAGTCCACCCTCTCTCTCTATTCCATCGTTGGCCTGTTTCTCCTGATGGGCATCGTAAAGAAAAACGGTATCATGATCGTCGATTTCGCGCTTCATCGTCTCGATGAAGGTCTTGACCGGCGCTCGGCGATTCACGAAGCCAGCATCGAGCGTTTCCGGCCCATCATCATGACCACGCTCGCCGCCCTGATGGGTGCTGTCCCACTTGCGCTCGGCTACGGGGCTGATGGTTCGTCACGCCGTCCGCTCGGTTTGGTCATCGTCGGTGGGCTCATCATCTCTCAGCTGATTACCCTCTACATCACGCCGGTGATCTATCTCGCGCTCGAGTGGTTTCAGGAACGCGTGCTCGATCGAGTGCCGTTCTTGCGCA
>DASYVG010000249.1:0-12409 GCA_035937255.1 Chthoniobacterales bacterium
ACGCCGGGCCGGGGGTTGAGCGTTTCCAGATCGCGCATGGCGCGCAAGCCGAGCGGCGTGGCGGCGTTTCCGAGACCCAGCATATTCGCCGCCATGTTCATGACCATGGAGCCGATCGCGGGATGATCGGCCGGCAGTTCCGGGAACAAGAGCCGCATGATCGGTCGCAGCGCGTGCGCGATTCGCTGCACCAGCCCGGCGCGTTCCGCGAGCCGCATCACGCCGAGCCAGAGTGCCATGATTCCGATCAGACCAAGTGCGATTGTGACGGCGGTTTTCGCTCCGTCGAACGCGCCGTCTGTGACGTCTTTCAGCCGATCGTTCCAGCCGCCGATCGCGACCGACAGAAGAATCAGCGCGAGCCAGATGTAGTTCAGCACGACGGTTTATAACAATCTACTTACGCGGCGGGAAAGCGATTTGTCTGCGCTCATCAACCGGGCTTATTCCAATAAAGTGGCCGCGTGTCGGAGCGCCGATTCCGTTCGCCCGCCGAGCATGCGCGCGATTTCCTCGCGTCGCGCCTTCCCACGGACTTCTTGCAGTCTGGAATGTGTCCGTCCGTCCACGACTTCTTTTGTCACCACAAAGTGTGTTGTCGCTTGCGCGGCGACTTGCGGCAGATGGGTGATGCACAAAATCTGATGCGCGGAGGCGAGGGCGTGCATTTTCGCGCCGACGGCATTGGCGATCTCGCCGCCGACGTTGGCGTCGATTTCGTCGAAGACGAGCAGCGGAACTTCGTCCTGCGCAGCCAGCGACGATTTCACCGCGAGCATGACCCGCGAGATTTCACCGCTCGACGCGATGGCGCGCAATGGTTTCAGCGGTTCCCCGGGGTTTGGAGAGAAGAGGAGTTCGACACGGTCAAAACCATGCGCATGCGGTTCGTTTTGCGCGCTCAATTCTGCTTCGAATTCTGAACGCGCGAAGCCGAGGTCACGCAAATTGCGGCGGATGTTTTCGGCGAGCTTGGGTGCGGCCATCGCCCGTCGCTTGCGGAGCGCCTCGCCCGCACGCCGCACGACGGTTTCCGCCTTTTCAATTTCCAGCGCCAGCCGTTCCAGCTCCGCATCGCGCCCTTCGATTTTTCGCATTCGTTCGGCGGCTCGTTCGCCGAAAACGATCACGTCGGAAATCGTGCCGCCATATTTCCGTTTCAGTGTTTCGAAGAGAGAGACGCGTTCCTCGAGCGCCGCCAGTTGGGCGGGATCAAGGTAGAGGCGCTCGGCGTAAGTGGAGAGGGCGCGCGCGATTTCACTCAACTCCACCACGCTCGTGGCATGTGCTTGTGCGAACGGAGCGATCGAGCCATCGATTTTCTCCAGCTCGCGCAACAACCGTTGCGTCTCAGCCAGCTGCGCAAGAACTGCGTCATCCGCATCGGCCAGGCGCCGCGCGATCGAACCGGCCAGTTCGATGAGTCTTTTGCTGTTACTGGCCAGGCGGTAACGGGAGTTGATCTCCCCTTCTTCCGCCGGCTCGAGGCGCGCGGAAGCGATTTCATTCACTTGATGTTTCAAGAGGGAGAGTTCCTGCTCGCGAACCGCTTCCACCTCACTGAGCGCCGCTCGCTCGGCCGCCAACTTCTGCCAATGGCGATAGGCATCACCGAACGCACGCCGCTCATCATCTGCGTGCGCAAAACGATCCAGCAGATCCAACTGTCGATCGGGAGAGAGCAACGACTGATGGTCGTGCGGGCCGTGCAAATCCACGAGGTCATCGCCGAGCGTCTTAAGCACCGCGAGAGTTGTCGGCGAACCGTTGATGAACTGCCGGTTCGCGCCGGTGGCGGAAAAACTTCGCTTGATGATGAGCTGCCCATGGCCGGGCTCGACACCCGCCTCACTGAGCGCCGCATCCAGCGCCCGGAGACCGTCGCCCTCGAACACGCCTTCGACCAAACAAAGGTCGGAGCCCGTGCGGATGAGCGACTTGTCGGCGCGCTCACCGAGCAGGAGTTGGAGCGCGCCGATAATGATCGATTTGCCCGCGCCCGTCTCGCCCGTGATCGCGATGAAACCCGGCGCCAATTCCCACTGCAGATCCTCGACCAGCGCGAGGTTTTTGATGCGCAACAAAGTCAGAACGGCGGCCATTGCGGGAGGTTGAGAGTTGCTGGTTGCGCGTGGAGAGTGCTGCCGCCGCAACTCTGGAGTCTCAACTGTCCGCTTCCAACCCTCAACTCTCGATCACTTTTCTTGGAACCGGCACGTCCCAGGGCGTGCCGATGATCGGGTGTGATTGCGAGGTCTGCCGCTCTGCTGATCCGCGTGACCAGCGGCTGCGTTCGTCGATTTACGTCGCAACACCGGAGTGCTCATGGGTGGTGGATACCGGTCCGGACTTTCGCACGCAGGCGCTCCGGCAGAATATCCGCAGGCTCGATGCGGTCGTGTTTACACATTCCCACACCGATCACATCATGGGGTTCGATGACCTGCGGAGGTTCTCGTATGCACGCGGTTCGATGCCGGTCTACGCCTCCGCTGAAACGATGCGCGATTTGGAACGCGTCTTCGAGTTCGCGTTCAACGGTCTTAACCGCTTTCCTGGCTATCTCCAACCTGTGCCGCATCTCGTGACCGGTCCTTTTACGCTTGGCGGAACCGTCATCGTGCCGCTCCCGGTGCCGCATGGAAGCGCGACGGTGAACGGTTACCTTTTCGCCCGCGATGGAGTCGCGCTGGCCGCTTATCTTAGCGATACGAGCGGAGTTCCGGAAGCAATCGCGCAGCAGATTTCCGGCGTCAAAATCCTGATCATCGATGCGCTGCGCCCTAAGCCGCACCCAACGCATCTAAGCGTGGCCGGGGCGTTGGCGGTCGCGGCGCGCGTGCAACCTGACACGACTTACTTCACGCACATCGCTCATGAGTTGCCGCAAGCGGCCGAAGCGGGATTGCCGTCGGACACCTACATTGCTTACGACGGTCTCACCTTGTCTTTATAACGTGAAGCGACTCACGTTGGGCCTCGCTCTCGCGGGTGTGGTTCTGGTCGCAACAGCGCGCGGTGAACCTCCACTCGCACCGGCAACGATCGTCGTCTTCAACCGTGACGTTCCCGAGTCAGTTGACCTCGCCAGATTTTACGCTCAGAAACGCGGTATCGAGCGCGATCATCTCGTGGGGCTCTCTTGTTCCTCGGCGGAGGAAATCAGCCGCGACGAATATGACGCCACAATGGCGGAGCCGTTGCGGAGAGCATTTGAGGAACGCAAGTGGTGGACCTTGCGACAGTCGGCGACAGGTGCGCCGTCTGTCGTGACGAACTCAATTCGATTCGTCGCCCTAATGAAGGGATTGCCGTTGAAGATTCACGCCGCCACCGCGTATCCGGGTGATCAGCCGGCCGCGGGGCCGATCGGAACTCGCAACGAGGCTTCGATTGATTCCGAACTCTCTGTCTTGGGAGCGTTCTCGGCGCGTATTTCCGGTGCGATTCCGAATCCGTATTTCCAAAGCTACAAGCCCATCCCGGAATTTGAAGACGCGGGGCTCTTGCTCGTGTGCCGGCTCGACGCGCCCACGGCTGTGATCGTTCGACGAATGATCACCGACGCGGTGGAAACCGAGCGCAGCGGATTGTGGGGACTCGCCTACGTCGATCGTGCGAACAACAGTTCTGGCGGCCGGGAAACTGGGGATCGCTGGTTGGCCGAAATTCCCAATCAGCTGCACAAGGCGGGCGTCCCGGTCGTTTGCGACGAGGCATCCGACACATTTCCGGACGGCTATCCCATGACGGACTGCGCGCTCTATTACGGTTGGTATGCCGATAATGTGAACGGGCCGTTCAACCAACCTGGGTCTCGCTTCGTGCCTGGCGCGATCGCGGTTCACATTCATTCCTACAGCGCGAGCACCCTGCGCGATTCAAATGCGGGCTGGACAGGTCCTCTCGTAGCGCGCGGGGCCGCCGCTTCGCTCGGTAATGTCTACGAGCCCTACTTGCAGCTAACGGCCCACCTCGACATTTTGAACGACCGATTGCTCCATGGATTCACGCTCGCGGAGAGTGCGTCCATGGCGACTCCCGCGCTTTCCTGGATGACAGTAGTCGTCGGCGATCCCCTTTACCGGCCTTACGCTTCCTGGTTGCAACTCGACCGTGCGGCGGCGCAATCGCGGGGTGCCGAATGGAAAGCGTATCACGATTTCACGATCAAGAACGTGAACCGGAGCGCGTCCGAATTTCGCGTCGCGGCGCGGCAAGCGGCGTCACGCGGCAAAAACGCGCCGATGCTCGAAGACCTCGGACGGATGGAAGCGGGCGATGGTAATCTGGCTTCAGCGATGAGTTATTTCGAGCAGGCGCGCACCATATATTCCAAACGTGACGATATTTTGCGCGTGGTGCTGGCGGAAGCTGACGCATGGATCAGGCAGGGCAAACCGAAGCGGGCGCTCGAGTTGGTTCGGAATGTGGCGCGGATCGTTTCCGATTCGCCCGCCCTGCCTTTGCTGAAGAAGATCGAGCAAGAGGCGAGTTCCGGTGGGCCTGCCCATCCAACACCGGCACACCCCTAGCTAGCGAATTATACCGCGTGCGCTGTTCTCGATGAATTCGAGAATCTGGACGATCTCCGCATTCGCCGGCAATTCGTTCCGCATCGCTTCGACAGCCTGCCGCTTGTTGTATTTCGAGCGATAGATCAAGCGGAACGCTTCCTTGATCAAACGGACGGTTTCGGGCGTGAAGCCATTCCGCTCCAGGCCGACCAGGTTGATCCCGCGGACCTTGGCCGGATTTCCATCCGCGATCATGAACGGAGGCACATCCTGCACGATTTTCGAGCAACCGCCGGTGATGGCGAAGCGTCCGATCCGACAGAATTGATGGACCGCAGTCAGGCCGCCCATGACCGCATGATCGCCAACCTGCACATGCCCCGCGAGCGTTCCATTGTTCGAAAAAACCACGGCGTCACCGACTACGCAATCATGCCCGATATGGCTGTAGGCCAGGAAATTTCCGCAGTTTCCGATTTGCGTTTTACCAGCCGCTGTCGTGCTGCGATTCACCGTCACGAATTCGCGAAAGCTGTTCTCGTCCCCGATCTCGAGATAGGTCGGTTCGCCCGCGTATTTCAGATCCTGCGTCTGCTGTCCGATGGAGCTGTAAGCGTAAAACTTGTTCCCCGCACCGGCGCGCAGTGGTCCGCAAAGCGTGACATGATTTTGGAGCCAACTTTCCGGCCCGAGCACGACCTCCGCTGCGATTACGCAATAGGGCCCGATTACACTGCCGGCACCGATCTCCGCCTGCGGATCCACGACCGCCGTGGGATGAATCCGCACGCCGGTCATTTATCGAGGAACGTGAACATCAGCTCGCCCTCGGACACGACAGTTTCGTTCACGGCGCAATGACATTTCGCTTTGGCGAGACGATTGCTGCGAGCTTTCGTCAGCTCGGCGTGGATGAAAAGCGTATCTCCCGGTATGACCGGCTTTCGGAATTTCACGCTGTCCGCGCTAATGAAATAACCCAGGCGACTCGCGCTCTTTGTCAACTTCATCATGAGGATGCTGGCTACTTGCGCCATCGCCTCCACCTGTAGAACTCCGGGCATGACCGGGTGACCCGGGAAGTGACCGGCGAAAAATGGCTCGTTAATGCTGACGGATTTGACCCCGATGATCTTCTTTTCGCCTTCGAATCCGACGATTCGATCGACCATCAGGAAAGGATAACGGTGCGGCAGGATCGCCATGATTTGATTGATGTCGAGGCCGCCTTCGCCGGCTGGAAAAGCGCGTCGTGGCAGAGTCGGCATGGTCTTGGCATGCTCACGCTGGAGGGCGCGCGCCAGCTCTGCATTCGGCCCATGGCCCGGCTTCACCGCCACGACGTGGCCACGAATGCGCTGACCGAAAAGAGCCAGATCTCCGATGAGATCGAGAATCTTGTGCCGCACGAACTCATCGGGAAACCGAAGGGGCTCCTTGCTCAGGACCGCATCACCGCGGATGACAATCGCATTTTCCAGACTACCGCCTTTGATCAAATTCTTTTCCATTAACGGCTGCACGTCTTCGTAGAAAACGAAGGTGCGGGCGGCCGCAATCTCGCGCTCATAAATCTGCGGTGTAATCTCCGTGCTGAAGAACTGCGCAAAGCGCCCGTTCGGACCGACCTGCGTGCAGGAGATGCGAAACTTTTCGTCCGGCAAGACAACGAGCAGCGAACCCGATTTTGTCTCGACATGAATCGGTGCGCGCACCTCAAAGATACGCCGCGGCACTTCCTGCGACATGACACCGGCCTTCTTGATCAGTTCCACGTAGGGAACAGCGCTGCCGTCACCGATCGGCGGCTCATTCGCGTCCATCTCCACGATCGCATTATCAACGCCCATCGCGGCGAGCGCGGAGACCACATGCTCGACGGTGTGGACGCGGACGGAGCCTTCGCCGATCGTCGTGGCGCGTTCGACTGTTTTCAGGTTATCGATCAGCGCGCTAATGGTCGGCTCATCCTGCAGATCCTTGCGTCTGAATTTGAGGCCATGATCGACTGGCGCCGGGTGCAACTTCAGCGTCACTTTCTCGCCCGTATGCAGCGAGCTGCCGCTGAGGCTGGCCGCTTTCGCGACGGTCTGTTGCAACTCGGTGGGTGAGGACATCGGTGGCTTAGCTAACAAAGATCAAGCAGAGTGACTAGGACGCGTTTCATCGGATCCTTGCCTGCCAGTTGGGAAAACTACAAGCCATCTCATCAGATCGACGCGCCGCTGCTGCGGCGGTTTGCGACCGCCGTGTGATCGCACTGTAAGCTGCGGCGCACCGTCACCGCGCCGTTCCACGCCCCGACAGCCTCCTACGCGCCAAAGCGCTTCGGCGGCGGCGCGAGCGGGACAGCTACAGAAGGCCTCGATGCATCAGACCGCAGCCCATGCCTGCGCGTCAGCCGGCAAATCATCGAGATGCTTCCAATCGACGGCGACGCGCTGCCGTTGCGCAAAACGATCGTGAAAGAAAAGCTCCTTGGTTCGGCAGCCGTGTTCGTGCACCAGGCGCGTTACCTTCACGTCGAAACAGCAGTATTCCGCTATCTCCAGCACGCGGCCTTCGCGCCACCAGCGAATGGCATCCAGCCCGGCCGCCGTTTTTTGAACTCCGAGAGTGGCGTGCGCGATGGCATCGAGGCCAAGGCGATGACCGAGGCGCTGCTCCATATCGACCATCAGGTCCGCGGTGGGCAATTCGGCCGCGAGATCGAGGATCGTGTAGCCCATGAGCACGTGATAGTCGAAGTTCAGGACGTTGAAGCCGACCACGAGATCCGCGCGCCGCAAACGGTCGACCAATTGATTGACGCGCGCTTCAGCGAAAACTTCGTAGCGGCCAGTCGTCGTGCTGAAAATTACGCCGACTGACATCCGCATGTCGCCTTTCCGGTCCCAACCGCCGGCATCATTGGCGGTTCGCTGTGTCTCGAGATCGAAGTAGACGATGTCGCGCGGCATTCTCGCTTATCTGAGCCGCGCGCGCTGCCTATTTCAATTCAAATTCACCGCAATCGAAAGCCATCATCTTCTCGGCCCCGGTGATGTGATATTGCTCAACCGAATCGCCGTCGTCCTCAATCAGATCGAGAGAGCGATCGGGACGTTGCGTAAGCGATACGCGCATGAGTCCGGGCGCTTCGTCCACCGTATAAAGCGGCAGCCCATCGGTGGTGGCGAGAAAACTGGCATCTTCATCCAGGCCCGCGATTACCTCGATCGTAGACCGCACATCGCCGTTCAGCGGATTCGCGACCAGCTTTACTTTTACTTTCTCGCCACTGTTGAGCTTGTCGGGCGGCGCCTCCTCAGGATCTCCGATGTTCAGGTCCCCGACTACGAAGCCGCGTGCACTATAGGTGCCAGCGGCAGCCGCTTCGCCGGCGTCGTCCTTTCCGTCCCAGCTTGTGCGCAGCGCATCCTGGCCGGCCGTGAAGTCGTCGATCTCCGCTTCCCGGTGCAAAGCGCGCACGAGCTTTCCTTTTTTATCGTAGATGCCGAGGCTGATCGTCCCTTCCATCGGAGGCGGCAAAAAACTGATCTTCACGGCACGCGCCGGCACGTCAGACGCAGGTTGTTCCGCTGCGCCCCCGCGTAGGAACGAAACTGCGCTGAGTGCAAGCAACAACGGGATGAGGAAAGGTTTCATGAGCAATCGTTTCCCACGTAATAGCGCCAGTTCACGTCTGGAAACAAGTTATCGCGCAGCTCGCATTCGCCCAGGAAGTTTTCCTCAATCCGATGATTGACGAGCTGATGATAGAGTTTGTTGAAGCGCAGAATGTGATCGGTGGTGCGTTGCGTCGCATAATGTTTGGCCGTGCCGGTTTTCATCAGGAACGCCCAATCGCTCGATTGCATGAGCAGAAGTTCACGCACCAGTTGACGCAATGTCCGTTCCACCAGGGCGGAAGCGCCGGCTGCGTGAGCGCGGGCCATTTCAACCATCCGGCGCGCGGCAGCGTGTAGATGAGGGTAAATCCAAGAATTGCTTTGATCGAGCCAGACGGCGAGGTGGCCGTTCTCTCCCCAAGTTGAGGCAGCAGGCGAAATAATCTGCTGGCTCGGATTATTTTCGAGATACTCGCTCGGAGTGGTCATCGCAAAATCGCGCTGATCGCAGGCTGTTTTGCGAATGAACATTTCGAGAAAATGCGGCCCTTCAAACCACCAATGTCCGAAGAGTTCAGCGTCAAAAGGCGTGACGACGATGGGCGGCCAGTGGTAGGTGCGGAGCTCGTTTATCTGCTTTCGGCGCTCGGCCAGGAAATGCGATGCATGTTCGTCCGCCCGGCGGCGCGCGGCGGCGGGGTCGTACCATTCCTTGTCGGCGTCGCCTCCGGTGACGCGGCGGTACTTGAGCCCGGTGAAACGGCGCATGTCCGCTTCGTTTGCACCTGGCCAAAGATGCGAGATCGGCAGCTCGAAACCGATGTCGTGATAAAATTCACGATAGAGCGGATCGCCCGGATAACCTTCCCGGGCGCTCCAAACCTGCCGGCTCGAAGCACGATCGCGCGCATAGGCGGCTGGTCCAGCCGGGGTATAACAGGGTGCGTAAATTGCCTGGCGCGGCCGCGGGTTGCCAAAGAGAAGTCCATGCGCATCGAGCACGAACCAACGAAGGTTCGCCTCTCGCAGAATGCTCTCGAGACCGGGCGAGAACGCACATTCCGGGAGCCAGAATCCGGTCGGTTCGGCTCCGAAGACCTCGCGATAGACGTCGCAACCGATGAGCACCTGGGCGCGTGCGGCGGTGGGGGATTGCAGCAGAAGCGGCAATAATCCATGCGTGGCGGCGGAGGCGATAATTTCGAGTGAGCCGCTTTCGCGCAACTGCCGGAAGACGGACAATAAATCGCCGCGCCATTCATCCACGAACCAGCGCCGGCATTCGCTGAACCGGTCGCGGTAAAAGAGCGAGAGTGCACGCAGCGCGGGATGATTGCGATTCCGGTCGAGCTCGCGTTCCGCCAGCTCGATGGCGCGCTCGAGATGACGCACATAGCGTTCGCGGAGCAGCTGATCGTTCAACATCGCGCAAAGCGATGGCGTGACGCTCATCGTCAGTTTGAACGGAATGCCGTCGCGCAGCAGGCGTTGCAGGATGACGAGAAGCGGGATGTAGCTTTCCGTGATCGCCTCGAAGAGCCAATCCTCCTCCAGCACATGCTCTCGCTCGGGGTGGCGCACGAACGGCAGATGCGCGTGCAGGATCAGCGCGAGATAACCGTTCGTTTTTCCGGGGGACGGTTCCATCGCGTCTGAGTCGCGCCCGCGGCGCTACGAGAGTCTCTGCGGCCTGGCTGTGCCGCTCGCGCTTACAGCGTGCGGCAGAAATCCTGAAAGCGATCGAGACCTTTTTTGATGATGTCGATGCTTGTCGCGTAGCTGAGCCGCACGGTCCGATCATCGCCGAAAGCGGCGCCCGGGATGACCGCGACGTTGGCCTTGCTCAAAAGACGGTCTGCAAAATTCTGCGAGGAAAGACCGAGCTGGCTGATGTTCACCAGGATATAAAACGCGCCTTCCGGTTTTACGGCCGTGATGTTCGGGATTTTGGTCACGCGGTCGTACATGTAGGAGCGGCGCATGTTGAACTCATCGCGCATGTCCGCCAGAGGCTGTTGATCGCCTTTTAAAGCCACCAGCGCGCCGCGTTGCGCAAACGAACACGGGTGTGAGGTGCTGTGGCTCTGAATCGATTCGGCCGCTTTCGCGACCGCTTCCGGCGCGGCCAGGTAACCCAGCCGCCAACCGGTCATCGCGTAGGCTTTACTGAAACCGTTCACCGTAATCGTGAGGTCAGCCGCCTCTTTCGAAACAGAAGCGACGCTAACGTGCTGGACGTCGTCGTAAACGAGTTTTTCGTAGATCTCGTCAGCCAGAATGTAGATGTCCTCCTGCGCCGCGATTTCAACAATCGCCTGCAGTTCTTCGCGTGTATAGACCGCCCCGGTCGGATTTCCCGGCGTGTTCAAAATTAACATCTTCGTCCGCGGCGTCATTGCGTTCTCGAAGTCTACCGCGCGCATTTTCCAGCCGTTGCGCTCGGTCGTCGGCACCATCACCGGCTCCGCCCCCGCGAGGCGGACCATATCGGGATAACTGACCCAATAGGGCGCCGGAATCACGACCTCGTCGCCGGCCTGGCAGGTGGCGAGAATGGCGTTGTAACACGCATGCTTGGCACCGTTGGTGACGACGATCTGGCTCGCTTTGTAGGAGAGTTGATTATCGGTCGCCAATTTCTCCGCGATCGCCTGCCGCAGATCCGGCAGCCCGGCGCTCGGCGTATATTTCGTGAAGCCGGCTTCGAGTGCCTGAATGGCGGCCTGTTTAATATGATCCGGTGTATCGAAATCCGGCTCCCCCGCCCCGAAGCCGCACACGTCTATACCCTCCGCTTTCATGGCCTTCGCCTTGCTGTCGATCGAGAGAGTGAGAGAGGGGGTCAGCTGAGCTGCGCGCGCGGAAATTTCCATGGCCGTAGTATCTGAAATCAGGGTTTGCAAAATGGGAGCGCAAGCTATTGGCGCTTGTAGAAAGTTTCAATCAAAGGTTTGAAGTTGTTCTCGTCGACTTTCACGATTGCCATTTCGCGTTTCGCGTTTTCGGCCGAATCCGACGCGTGCGCGGCGTTGATCATGATGGTCTGCCCAAACTCCTTCCGGATGGATCCCGGAGGGGCTTTGCTCGGATCGGTCGGCCCAAGAACTTCCCGGATTTTGCGGACGGCATCTTCACCCTGATACACGATCGCAATACACTTCTCCGTCCCGGGCGCGTTCCGCCCGTCGCCACTGCTCGCGCTCGGCCTTCCCCCCGACATAAACTCGACGATGTCTTCCCAAGCCGCCCGGCCCTTGCCCGCGTCCAGTTTCTCCTCCAAAACTGGTAACACAGGCCCGTAGAACTCCTCCGCTTGTCCGACACTCATGCGGTGAACCTTGAACCCGATGATGTAGAGACCGGTGCGTGAGAAAACCTCGATCACGCCGCCCGGCCGTGAATTGGGGAACTTAAAGTTGTCCGGTTTGATCAGGACGAGTGTCTTTTCGACGTTCGCTCCGGGCGGGAATGCGATCACGTTTTCGAGAATTCCTCCGTCGCTGTCCGAAAACTCCGCCCACAGCTTGAGATCGGTTTCGACCCCTTTCGGATCGAACGATGTAAGCACGCCCGGTTCGAAGTAAATCACCTGGCCCGCGTCGTCGCTCACGTAATCGCCGAAGGTATCGCGAATCGTTTCCCCACTGGTACGCTCGTGCACGATATGACCGACCACATGATGAATTTTCTCGATGGCGCCCTCCCCGCTGAACACCAGCATCATCACGCGAGCGCGCTGCCCGTTCACGATCCCCGTGAAATTTTTGAGCACGTATTCGTGGATCAGTTCCTGCGTCGCGCGATGCCGCGGATCGGTCGCGGTCACGATTGTCTGGGCGTAGCGCCGAACGAGCTCGTCGCTGGGCGCAAACATTCGGGTCGCGACCACGTCGAGCCCAGTGCGCGAGATCAACCGCGCAATGATGCCGCCGGTGCGCGATTTGCGCATGGAATACGGCGTGACGATGACGTAGGAAAGTTCTTCGGCCTGCACGAGCTTCCTCAGCGGCTAAACAGATCCAACCGCGTCGATGCAGGAAAATCGAAGTCCGCCTAAGGGTGGGGGAACGTAGCTGGCACGCTTTCCCTGCGTCAACTGGCTTTTTGGTCGCGCGTGGTCGCCGACAGCGCGATCCACCGGCCGCGTCGCCGCACCTCCTGAACTTGGAAGTCCTCGCGTTGCAATGCGCGGCGGACTTCGTGTTCCTGTGCCCGCAAAATGCCGGAAAGAATCGCGTGGCCGCTGTTTTTCAACTGGCGCCTCATCTGCGGCAGAGCGGC
>DASYVG010000250.1:0-5553 GCA_035937255.1 Chthoniobacterales bacterium
CGTGTTCATCCTGCTCGATTCGATTACGCGGACCGCGCGCGCTTTCAACAATGCGATGGGCGGAGGTGGTCGCACCATGAGCGGCGGGATTGACGCTCGCGCCATGGAGATCCCGCGAAAACTTTTCGCCGCTGCTCGGAATACCGAAGAAGCCGGATCGCTCACTATCGTCGCGACGGCCTTGATCGACACCGGCAGCCGGATGGATGAGCTGATTTTTCAGGAATTCAAAGGCACCGGGAACATGGAACTTGTGCTGGATCGCAAGATCAGCGATCTCCGCATCTATCCGGCGGTCGACATCTTCCTTTCCGGCACGCGCCGCGAAGAACTTCTCCTGCAGCCATGGGAGCTGGAAAAGATCAACCTGATCCGGCGCGGTCTCGCTGGTCATAAACCAGATGAAGCCATTCAGCGTCTGCTCATGTTCGTAAAGAAATTCCCGACGAACACGCAGATGCTGAAAGAGATCCCGGGTTAGAAATAGCAGCGGCGGTCTATGACTGCCGGTCGCGCAGTGTCGTTCCCGCAAGCACGGCGGTCATTCGCCGGCGCAACAAATGTGAAAACGGCCAAAGAAGTCGATTGGGAGGTCCTCCCGCCGGAGGAAAAGCGGAAACGGGCGGAGCTCGAGCCGTTATTCAGATGGCTCGCGCTGTTTATGGACGATCTGCTCCGAGTTCCGGGCACGAAATTCCGGTTTGGACTCGATCCGTTGCTCGGCCTTTTGCCAGGGCTTGGGGATACCGCCTCCGCGTTCGTCTCCGCCTACGCGCTCATTCAAGCGGCGCGACGCGGAATTCCGAAGATTCTCCTCGCGCGAATGTCGCTGAATATTCTGATCAATGAACTCGTGGGAATCGTGCCGCTTTTCGGAGATGCGTTCTCGTTCTGGTTCAAATCGAACGCGCGCAATTACCGGCTACTATGCGCACACACTTCGCCTGCTCGACCAGCTCGCACGAGCGACTGGCTTTTTGTCATCGGGGTTCTGGTCCTGCTCTTTGTCATAGTCGGCGCAGGTCTGCTGGTGAGCATGTATGTGCTCCGTCAACTCTGGCATTTGGTCGGAGCGCACTAGCCTTCCAGCGTGGCGCCGAGATAGTGCGCAGCGGTCTGCCTGATGGCCTTCCGGCACTCGGCTAAACGGAATCCGAGCGCCTCCCGGCTTTCGAAACCAAGACGACGCGCGAGCTTGCTCTCCTCAAACTCATCCGCGGGAAGGGTCGGGACGCTTTTGTGATCGACGCGGCCCAATGCAGACTCGCAGCGACGCAGGAAGAGATAGCTTTCCGTTAGTCGTTCGGCGTCGCGACCGAAAAAAACGCCTGTTTTTGCAAGTTCCGCGATGGCAGCGGTTGTGCGCGGTTGCGCTAACGCGCTCCTCATCTGCAGCGCCTGGACTAGAAATTCCGCCTCGATCATTCCTCCGACGCCCGTCTTGTAATCGAGGAAATCGGTCCCGCTGCCTCGCTCACGGCGGATGCGCGCGATCATCGCGCCGATCTGTTCGAATAGATCGTTTCGTTTACCAGCTTCGCGGACGGTAGATTGGGCCAGCGCAACTAACGACGGTGCGAGTGGTCCGGAGACCGCACGCACCCTGGTCAGCGCCTGCAGTTCCCAAAGTTGCGCGCGCTCCTCGTAATAACGCCGGTAACTCTCGAGCGGACCGATGATCGGGCCCTTCTCCCCATCGGGACGCAAGCGCGCATCCAGCGTGGCGAGTGATCCGTCCGCGCTCGCCTGCGCCATCGCGCCGATCAAATCCTGCGCCGCGCGTGCGTTCTCACCGACTAGAAGAACGTCGAGATCGGCGCCATAACTGATTTCCGCCCCGCCGAATTTCCCGACCGCAATGATGGTTACCTCGTCCTCGGCTCCCAATAGCTGATTGACGAAAATCAAAGTTGCCTCGGCCAGCGCGGAGAGCTCCATCAGGATCGATTCAATTTCGGCGAGCCCCAGGACATCGCGGAGTAAAATCCTAAGCGTGTGCTTTTGGCGATACGCGCGGACCTCGTCGAGCTGGTGAGCAGGCAGATTGCGCGAGCCCAAACGTCGCAAGTGTTCGGCGGTTGGCAGCGCGACGTTGAGAACGTCTCCGCGTGTCATTTCTTCGAGCAGCTGTGGATGCCGAATGAGGAGATCGCCGCTGGCGCGGCTCGCATCAAAAGTTCTCGCGAGCAGTTCAAGCAGTCGCGGGTTCACCACCAACAATTCAAAAAGCAGGCTGCGCAGGCCATACGCCTCCACGAACCGGACAAACTGATTTAGCGTCGCATCGGGATCGGCCACCCGGCCGAGCCATTGTAGAAGAAGCGGGCGCAGCTTGCGGAAGACCTGGCGCGTCCGCGGCGCAACGTGGAACGCGGTGGGCCCCTGCGCGAGCTCCGTCAATCGCTTCCCAGCAGATTTCCCGTCGCGAAAGATCGAGAGGTCGTCCTGCGCCACGACAACTCCATCAGCAGGCTCCGAAATGATTCGCTCGAAAACGGAACGAACTCGTTGCCGGTGTGTCCGCAAGGTCGTGCTGAACTCATTGATGCCGGAAAATCCGAGGCTCCGTGCCAGCAGATCATGCGCTTCTGTTTCCGATGGAATTGTGTGCGTTTGCTGCTCGGCTTCGATTTGAAGCCGATGCTCGACGCGCCGTAAAAACCGGTATGCTTGATCGAGCGCGAGAGCTTCTCCACGCGGCAGCAAGTCAAGGCCGGCCAATTCCGAAAGCACCTTCAGTGTGCTCGTGTCCTGCAAAAAAGCATGGCGCGCGCCATGAATCAGCTGCAACGCTTGTACGACAAATTCGATCTCGCGGATGCCGCCGCTGCCCAATTTAACGTCCCGCTCGAGATCCTCCGCTCCCACGATGTCGCGCTCGATCCGGCGTTTGATCGTGGCGATCTCATCGAGCAAATCAGGTGTCGGACTTTTCGGATAAATGAATGGCTGATGCTGCCGAATAAACTCGTAGGCTAGCTCCTGGCTGCCGCACACACCTCTCGCTTTGATGAGAGCGAGCCGCTCCCACGTTTCACCGAAGCCGGCGTAGTAATTTTCCATGCTCTCGAGCGAGCGGGCCAGCGGTCCAGCGCCGCCTTCAGGCCGGAGGCGCAGATCGATTCGAAACAACGCGCCGGCGGGATCGACCGCCGCGAACGTCTCCACGATTCTGGCGCCCAGCCGATTGAACCATTCGTGATAGCTCAGGGTGGGCGAGACCTGTCCTTCCTCGCTGTAGAGGAAAACAACATCGATATCGGAACTGTGGTTGAGTTCCCGCCCGCCCAGTTTCCCGAGCCCAAGAACGGCGAAGTCGGCCGTCGGGGCACCGCGGCGCGCGCGCAGTTCCGCATCCCAATGTTTCCACACTTCTGTCAGGCAGATTTCCGCGAGCTGAGAGAGTTCAGAGGTTGTTTCTTCAAGCGGCGCGACGTCGGCAATTTCGCGCAAGGAAATGCGCAACATTTCGCGTCCCTTCCAGATTCGAAGCGCCCGAAAGTTTTGCGCCGCGACCGTTTGGCCGGCGCAGGCGCGGAGATCATTAGCCATTCGTCCGCGCGAGCGAGGGACAGCCGCGATCTGGCGGTCGGCGAGCCAGAGAAGGTGCGCCGGATTCTGGGTCAATCGCGTCGCACAGATGCTCGAAACGGAAAGAAGATGAATCAGAGCGGGAGCACCAAGTGGAAATGTTGCAATGACTTCCCGTAGCGGTGTTGCCTCCGGAGACCACGCTTCCGCGAGGCGGGTGAGCGTTCGAGCAACCCGTGCGGGCGCCAAGGCAGCGGAAGCCTGCTCTTGAATCCAGACGTGGTCGGCCTTCATGGTCGGAGCAACGGTAGCTTCGTCCTCGGCTCCGTCGCACCGAACGCAAACGTCCGCGCCACCAGTTTATTGGGTGCGCGCCTGTTCCGCCATTTTCTCCCCAGCGCGGGCCAGCGTCCGCCGCTCCTGCCAGGTGAGACTTTGGATACCTTGGCTCGAGATTTTGTCGAGCAACGGATCGACTTCCTCCGCGATGAACTGCTCCGCGCTCATTTGGCGCAGTCGCTCCGCCTGCACTTGATGTTGCCGCAGCGCGCGCTGCAGCGGGGATGGGCGTCCGAAGCCGAGAAGATGTGCGTAGAGCCAGCCTGCGAGACAACCACCGAGATAGGCGCTGTGCACCACGGTGCGCGAACGATCGAAGATGACGAGCGCGGAAGCGATCACGATCGCGCCAAAAGCCAGGTGTTTGGCTTTCATACGAACCGGCACAACCAGGAACGTCATCGAAGTTAACTCGAGCTCCGGCAGGATCGTGGCATAGGCGACGAGCACCGCAGCGACACCCCCCGAAGCTCCGAAAAGAACAGAGTTCGCCGGCATTAGAAACAGGTGCCCGAGCTCTCCGCCGATGGTTCCAATCACATAGAGAAAAGCGAAATGCTTCTGGCCCAAGATGGTCTCGAGGTCGCGGCCGAGCAGATACAGCACCAGCATGTTCCCGAGCAAGTGCCACGGTCCGTCATGCAGAAATGTGGCCGTGATAAATTGCCACGCGTAGGCGCTCCGCAGCCCTTCATCACTGACGCCGAGATAGCTCCGGACGAAGCCAGGTTGGTAGGCGTCGAGAAAAAGTTGCGCAACAAAAACGCCGATGTTGACACAGAGCAGCGTCAGTAGGACAACGCGCTGCCGCTCGGTCCATCGCCGCGTAAACAACGAAGGCTTTCGGCCGGAAAGACGCATGACCCGAGGGTATCGCAACGCCTTTTCGTTGTCGATTTGAATTCGGGCTTCGCGCGATCCCGGAGCCGACGAGAGCTACTCGGCGAGAACCCGTAACGCCCGATCGCGCACCGTAAATTCAACGGGGCAATTACCCAGCAATTCGCCGTCCAACTCGACCGGAACCTCCGCTTCGCTCGTCACCCGCAGCGCCTTGGTCTGAAAGTATTCCACCTCCGGCGAGGTAATCTCCGAATGAAAAATAACATCCTGCAGATAGCGAATGATCTCGAGGTAATTCAGCCGTTTGAAGACCAGCACATCGAGCAAGCCGTCATCGATTAATGCTTTCTTGAAAAACGGAAACGGGCCGCCATAGAGCCGGCCGTTCCCGACCAGCACGAAGGAGCCTTCTTCCGTCACAGCATCCTCCGATTCGATCTTGAGCCGCGGCGGAACCCGCGCGGCAATCTGCGCCGCGGAGATGACGTAGCTAAGCGGGCCAAAATTTCGCTTAAAATCGCCGCTCGTCTCCTTCACCACCTGTGCGTCGAGCCCGACGCCCGCGAGCTGGATAAAATATTTGCGGTTCGCGGTCGCGAGATCCACCTCTCTTGTTTTGCCAGTTTCGACAATCTGCCAGCATCGCTTGAGATCGTGGGTGGGAAGTCCGAGTTCCGACGCGAAAACGTTCATCGTCCCGAGCGGGAGGAGCCCGAGCGCGGCGTCACTCCCGGCGATGCCGTTGACCACCTCGTTGATCGTTCCGTCACCGCCGGCCGCCACCACGCGCGAGTAGCCTTCTTGCACTGCGTGCCGGGCTAATCGCTCGGCATCGCCAAT
>DASYVG010000251.1:0-2619 GCA_035937255.1 Chthoniobacterales bacterium
GAAAACGACGACCGACGATGGCGTTTGGAAACTGCCGGACGGCGACGCCTTTTACGCCTATGTCCTGCGCGAAAACACCACCACCACTCTCTCGCCCGATCAAGTTCACCAGCTCGGCTCGCAGGAAGTCGCGCGGATCGAGAGCGAGATGCGCGTATTACTTGATGCGAACGGTTTCGCCGGCAAGCCCATCGGTGAAGCGATCGTCGCTCTCGGAAAAGATCCGCGTTTTCTTTACCCGAACGATGATCCGGGTCGCGCCGCCGCGCTCGCCGATTACAGCCGGTTGATCAATCAGGCGACCGAGCGCTCCAGGCAATTATTCCTGCGCGTTCCGAAAGCGAAATGCGAAGTGCGCCGTGTGCCCGAGTTCAAGGAAGCGACCGCGCCAGGCGCTTACTACGATGCCGGCGCACAGGATGGCACGCGGCCAGGCATCTTTTTCGCGAACTTGCGCGACATGAATGAGATACCGAAATGGAGCATGCCTACGCTCGCGTATCACGAAGGTGTTCCCGGGCATCACTGGCAGCTTTCCACCGCGCAGGAGCTCACAGGCGTACCGCAATTCCGCAAAATCATCCCGTTCACCGCCTATGAGGAAGGTTGGGCGCTGTACTGCGAATGGCTGGCCAAACAAGTTGGCTGGTACGAGGGCGATCCTTTTGGCGACCTTGGCCGTTTGCGCGATGAACTATTTCGCGCCGTCCGTCTCGTCGTCGATACTGGCATCCACGCCAAACACTGGACGCGCGAGCAAGCCATCGCCTACATGCTCGAGAAAACCGGGATAGGCGAGAAAGAAGTCACCGCTGAGATCGAACGCTATATCGTCAACCCCGGCCAGGCGTGCGCCTACAAAGTCGGCATGCTAAAGATTCAGGAACTGCGCACCCGCGCCCAGCAACAGCTCGGCGATAAGTTCGACCAACGCGAATTTCACGACACCCTGCTCAAGAACGGCGCGCTCCCCCTCGATATTCTCGAGGAGCAAGTCAACGCTTACATCCAGAGCAAGCAGGGGTAAAGCATCCGTTTTTTCATCTCTAGACTCATCTGCAATATTGACCTCTGACTTCCGACCTCTGACTTCTTCCCCTTTAGACTTTCTAATTTCTACTTCCGACTTGCTACTTCATCAAATCCCGCGCACGGCCCGGCGGTCCGTCCCTGCCTGGTGTGATCGCCGGAAAGGTGACCGCCGCTCACTTCCGTCCGATGATCGCCGTCCACACCGGCGGCAGGTCATGACTCTCGACCGCGCCAAACCCGGCGCCCGCCAGCATCTCCTCAAACTCAGCGAGCGTGTAGGCATCCCCTTCCGGCGTACCCGCGAGCATGACAAAGCTAAAGCTGGCAGCCTCCGGCGGCGACACGCGGTCCGGATTCGGCACGAAGTCCGCGATCGCCACTCGTCCCCCTTCCCGCAAGGCCGCGTGCACCTTCTTCAAGAAGCGCACGCAATCCTTTTTATTGAAGTGATGCAAGAAATTCGGGATCAACACCACGTCATAGCCTGACCCGAGATCCACCTCGAACGCATCGCCCGCGATCGTGCTGAAGCGATCCGCCAGACCCGCGCGTTCCGCATTCTCCCGCGTCAGTTTCAGCACCGGCGCCCAGTCCAGCGCCACCAGTTGCGCACGCGGATGCTTTTGCGCGAACGCCATTCCCCACATCCCATGGCTGGCCGAGATATCCAGCACCTTCGGCGTTCCCTCGAGCGGGACCAGGTCTGCCAACGCCTGCGCCGGCATCCTCATCATGGGAGCCATCCCCCGCGCGAATTCCAGCCAGATCGGATGCTCCGGCGCGATCGTGCCCAGCTCGCTCTGCGCCGTCCCGCCTTTCCGCACCGTCGCCGCGATATCGTCGTAGCCGCGCCGCAGCTCCGGCGATAAGAGAAATTGCGTCATTCCGCCTGCATAGGCCGGCGACTTGCGATTGAGAAACATCGCGCTGTCCGGCGTGAGCGCGTAGTGCTGTCCGCTCTTCGTCAGGAACCCCAGGATCGTCAGGTAATCCGCGAGAATGCGCGCGCCGCGCTCGGCCGCGCCGCAGTGTCCCGCCAGCTCCGCCGCCGTAACCGGTCCGGCGGCCATTGCGGTGAAGAAATCCAGCTCGATGGCGGCCTTGATCGCTGCCGTTCGTTCGTAGGCGTTGAGCGTCTCAAAGAAAAGTTTAGGCGAAGGAGGCTCAGGAGTTGTGTCACTCATAACTCGATGGTGAAGGAATTGTCACGAAGCGTCAAAAGCAACCATTTCCGTCCTCCGACGAAAGGAAGCCCCGTGGTAGGGCGCGATCGCCGAGCGCGCCGCGTTCCGCATTTCCCCTTTCGCCTTTCTACTTTCTTTAATTTTTAGAATGCCCGCCTCCGACCTCTGACTTCCGACCTCTGACTTCCGACCTCTGACTTTTTCCCCTTTAGACTTTCTAATTTCTACTTCCGACTTGCGATGGCCCTACCGCTATCCGCCGGTCGCGCGCGCAGCACGCAAATATCATGACCGTATTCGCGATCCTGCACCTTCTCCCACTTGATCGGGATAGATTCCTCCATCCCGACCATCTGGAAAGCGTCGCTCTGGGCCAGCGGTATCCAAAGGCGCGCCTCGCCCT
>DASYVG010000252.1:0-1507 GCA_035937255.1 Chthoniobacterales bacterium
CCGGCCTCGCGTTCTTAAATACGGACGTCGCCGCGTCGTTCGCTGCCATCATGTGGTTAACGATTGAATGGACGGTGCAACGCAAGCCAAAGTTCGTCGGGCTGCTGACCGGCGCGGTCGCCGGCCTGGCCACGATTACGCCGGCGGCAGGTTTTGTGTCGTTGCCCTCGGCTGCCATCATCGGCGTGGCGGCTGGATTGGTCTGCTATCTCGCGGTCCATTTGAAAAACAAGCTGGGCTGGGATGACGCCCTCGATGTCTGGGGCGTGCACGGAGTTGGCGGGTCGCTCGGCGTAATTTTGCTCGGAGTTTTTGCCTCGAAAGCGATGAATGCCGGTGGCGCGGACGGACTGCTGGCGGGCGGAACCCACTTCTTCGTGGTGCAATGCCTCGCGGTCGTGGGCGCGTCATTCTATGCCTTCCTCTTCACCTACGTGATGCTGGCGGTGATCAACCTGTTCACGACGGTGAAGGTTTCGGGAGCGGAAGAAGACCTGGGGCTGGATGCGTCGCTGCACGGCGAGCAGGCCTACGATTCTGGGGCGCTGTAAAGAAACATCTCGCGGGCTCCCCACGAACGCGGCGTAGAATCGCGCCTCCGCCGCCAAATCGTGAGCACACAGCTCAGTCCTCGCGGAGGGTTCATTGCGGTCGCCTTTGTAGATCAGCGCTTTGCGAGTAGAGGGAACCAATGGCCAGCGAACCTTGCGCACATATCGAAGCGATTACGACGGTCACTCAGCCCGAGCGCCGAGAGTGTGAGGAGTGCGTGAAGATCGGGGCCGAGTGGGTCCATCTGCGGACGTGTCAGACGTGCGGGGCGACACTGTGTTGCGACAGCTCACCGAACCAGCACGCCAGCAAACACGCGCGGGCGAGCGGGCATCCGGTAATCGCCTCCGCGCAGCCTAACGAGCACTGGTTGTATTGTTATCCCGACGAAGCCTTCGCGGAATATTGAGCAGAAACGGCTGCAGCGAGACGAGGGCGCGGCGGGAGGGGCTCCCGGTACGTTCAAAGAGCAGCCGTTTGCGTTCATCGTGCGAGACACCGGGCGAGGCGATGACCATGGCTCGCGCAGACTCAATCCGCGAAGAACAACTCCATCACTTCCCAGCTCAATTCATGTGCCTCCTATTTTGCTTGATCGTCTCCACGTCGATCGATCGCGTAAGTGCGGGCAACAAGTGTTGAATGTTTAAACATTTGACATTTTGGTTGCTCGCGGGCCAACCAGATTCCGGGCTCGATCGCCTGGTTTTCGCCGATCCCTTGTTCGACCGCGCAATTGCCAAAGATTCTCCTACGATCGCAGCTACTGTTTCGAAAGCCTCGCGTCTTCCATCAACAAAGTTTTCACATCGGCAAGAACAAGGCGAGGATCGAGCGTGCCGGAACTGTAGATGTTCCGGATGCGGCCTTCGCGATCAATGAGAAAGACGCGCAGAATACAGAAAGAAAAATCGGGTCGCGTCTAAACATCTGGCATTTCACATGTATTCATGCC
>DASYVG010000253.1:0-1927 GCA_035937255.1 Chthoniobacterales bacterium
CGTCCTCGCCGCAGCGTTCGCCCCGGCCTGCGAATCGATCCCGCGCGCTTTTCCCGCACCGTCGCCTCTCTCAAAACGGCGATCGCGGCGGAGAGATTGATCCACCTGATTGCGGTTGAGGCCGTTTCCAAAGTTGCGACGGGATTGCGCGTTCTGCTGCGGCCCGTTCGTGCGCCGGTTCGCCTCCGCGGATCCGCGTTGTCTGGCGGTTTCCTTCTGCGCGGCGTGGGGCTTGGGCGGGTTATCCGATTCGTCCTCGGCCCGAACGTTCTGCACCAGAACGACGCCAGTCGTGAGGGTGAGCAATAAAAATCGTTTCATCATTTTTGTGCTTCCAGATTAGTTCGACACAGTTTCCATCCGTTTATTCAACCCCCGGAGAGGCCGGAAGTTCCGTCACTTGTCGGACCGCTTCGAATAAGACGATCGCCACCGCTGTCGCGAGGTTCAGGCTGCGTGTTCCTTGCATCGGGATCGTCAGCAGATGCTCCGCATTCGCCTCGAGCAGCGGCTCGGGCAGCCCCTTGGTCTCCCGGCCAAAAACGAGGAAATCTCCGGGCGAAAACCGGACTCTGTGGTAAGGCCGGTTCGATTTCGTGGTCAGAAAAAAGAAGCGCGCACCCGCGGCCTGCCGCGCCTGGAGTTCCGCCAACGAATCCCACAACCGCACGTTCACTTCTTTCCAGTAATCGAGCCCGGCGCGTCTCAGTGTCCGATCGTCCAGGACGAAACCGAGCGGTTTCACCAGATGCAATGTCGATTTCGTCGCGAGACAAAGCCGGCCGATGTTGCCGGTGTTAGGCGGAATTTCCGGCTCGACCAGAACGACGTTAAAGCCGGATTCATCCACAGATGGCGCAGATTTTCGCAGATGGGGCCTGTGAAACTAAATCTGCTAATCTGCGGATTATTTTTTGTCGATCTTGCCCGCGACGAACTTCTCCAGTTTCACGATGTCCGCGGCAAATTTGCGGATCCCCTCCGCCGTTTTTTCCGTCGCCATCGCGTCGTCGTTCACGAGGTAGCGGAATTTCTTCTCGTCGAATTCCAGCCGCTTCACCTCCGTGCTCTTTGATTTCGCTGGGTCTAGTTTCCGCTCTACCGGCTCGGTCGATTCCGACAGCTTCTTCATCAGCTCCGGGCTAATCGTCAACAGATCGCAGCCGGCCAGCTCCAGAATCTCGCCCACATTACGGAAGCTCGCGCCCATCACTTCGGTCTCGTAACCAAATTTCTTATAATAAGCGTAGATCTCCCGCACCGACTGCACGCCAGGATCTTCCGCACCCGCGTAATCCCGTTTGTTGGCATTCTTAAACCAATCGTAAATCCGGCCCACAAACGGCGAGATCAGTTGCGCCTTTACCTCCGCCGCGCGCACCGCCTGCGGCAACGAAAAAAGCAGAGTCATGTTGCATTTGATTCCTTCTTTCTGGAGTTGCTCGGCCGCGTTGAGGCCTTCCCAAGTGGAGGCAATCTTGATCAAGACTCGCTCGCGTTCGATTCCCTGCTCTTTGTAAAGCTTGATCAACTGTCGCCCTTTGTTGATTGATCCTTCGACATCGAACGAATAGCGCGCGTCGGTTTCGGTCGACACGCGGCCCGGCACGATCTTTAAAATCTCGGAGCCGAACTTTACGAGCAGATGCTCGATAATATCTTCAATCTGGGCCGCCCCGCTCAGCCCGGACTTCTTCCGATCGGTCAGCACCGCTTCCAGCAAATGATTATAATCCTGCTTCTGCGTCGCCGCATAAATCAGACTCGGATTCGTCGTCGCATCCTGCGGCTTAAAATCCTTGATCGACTCGAAGTCGCCCGTGTCGGCGACCACTTTGGTGAACTTCTTCAGCTGATCGAGCTGGCTCGGTTTCGTCTCGGTCTTTTTGTCTTCGGCAACGGCAGTGCTCATGCCGAAAAATTACCG
>DASYVG010000254.1:0-3471 GCA_035937255.1 Chthoniobacterales bacterium
TGATCGTGTTGAAACGCGGCCGGGGAAAAGGCTTCTCGGGTTTGGAGAATCCGCTCTTCTTCAAAGAGGTCACCGGGATGCTCTACGGCGACGCGAAAGACTCGCTCACGCAATTGGTGGAAGCAGTGCGCAAGGCGTGAGCGAACGCTGGGACGGTGCGTGGCTCTTTGTCCAAAAGAGGCAGTCTATTTCCGGCGCTGCCACACATTCCATCGGCATGATTTTCTATCGCGAAGCCTGCGACCTCCGGTAGCGACTTACTTATTCTGAATCGAAGGCGACGCTGCTAGAGCGCCGCTCCAGCGCCAGCGTGTCCTGGCTACACGGCAAACAGATCGCAAAGAATTATGGTCAGGCGGCTTGTTTCAGTTAGTCTCTTGTGGTGAGGCGGAAATTTCATACCGGAAACTTCCGCGATATTCCAAGGGTCGGCGGCGTAAAATAGGAGGCGCTATCGTGGACAAACCTCAGAACCGGGAAATCCAGGGACGCCTGGCTCGAATCGAGGAGTTGATCCAGGCGGTCGACAGCATCGCCGACGAAAAAGCTCGCGCTCAGGCTCGTGAATTGGTCGAGGCCTTGCTCGAAATGCAGGGCTCCGCGTTGGAGCGCCTGATGGAGATCGTCTATGACTCCGGACCGACCGGTCAGGCGACGATCGATGAGCTCGGAAGCGACGAACTGGTTTCCAGTCTGCTGCTCGTCCATGGACTGCATCCGCTGGATCTCGAATCGCGTGTGCGCGGCGCGCTCGAAAAGGTCGGGCCGCGTCTCGCGCAGCACGGTGGCAGCGTGGAGTTTCTCGGGGTAAGTCGAGAGGGAGCGCTCCGGCTGCGGCTGGCTGGAAATTGTCATGGCTGTCCATCTTCCATCCTGACGCTGAAATTTTCGATCGAGGAAGCGATCTACGCGGCTGCGCCCGATATCACTTCACTGGAAGTGGAAGGCGCGACGCCCTTGGAACCGCATCGCGCCAACGGCACGAATGGCACGGCACCGGTCACTCCACAATTTACCGAATGCCCTAGCACCTGAGCGCAGGGCGGAAGCGAAGAAAAACGAGGAAACAAAATGAGCAACGATCCCAGAAGAGAACGTAGTGACGACAGCAACCAACCACAACCGGCCCATATTCCAGGAACCAAGAAAGGCGAGGAACAGGCCCTGACTTCGAGGGAGGCTGGCCGCGATGTCGACCGGAAAAACTATCAGGACGCGCGCGATTCGACGGGAATCAATGCCGACAAGCGGCAGCCGATTCATCCGGCGATGCCGTTCATTCCGCCGGCGTAAACAGGAAGTGACAAGTGATGGGTGACGAGTGAGGCGAGCAAACCCGCTCTTGCTGTCATTCGCTACTCGTGACTCGTCAGCTCTGCTGTGTCATCCTCCGCTTTCGCCGCCCTGCGCCGATTCGCCAAGCCCCTGCAGCAACCGGTGCTGGAGCGCTGCGAGCTCTGCAATCTCATCCTGCCACCCCGGCATCGGCACCTGCTGGAGATGACCACGCGGCAGGTGGCATGTTCGTGCGATCCGTGCGCGCTCCTGTTCCAGAACGCGGTGGGCGCAAAATTTAAATCGATCCCGCGCGATGCGCGAGCGCTGCCGGATTTCCAGATGACGGACGCGGAATGGGAGAATCTCGCCTTGCCGATCGATCTCGCATTTTTCTTCTACAGCACGCCGCAGGAAAAAATGGCGGCGATGTATCCGAGTCCCGCCGGACCGACCGAGTCGCTTTTGCCGCTCACTTCCTGGGAAACACTCGTTAGGCAAAATCCGGCGTTGCAGACGATGGAGGCGGACGTGGAGGCCTTGCTCGTCAATCGTTCGCAAGGCGCTCGCGAATATTTCATCGCGCCGATGGATGCCTGCTATGAGCTGGTCGGTACGATCCGGATGCATTGGCGTGGGCTCTCGGGGGGCGACGCGGTCTGGCTGGAGATCGAGAAGTTTTTCGCGAAGCTGCGAGCGCAATCGCCCGTCTGGAAAGCGCCGACCCCGGAGCGCAACGGTGCCTGATCTCGATTTCAACATCATCGGCGTCGAGCACGCGGCGTATGGTTTAACGCCGCTCATCCATTTCAAGCTCGGGGTGACGAACACGCCGGCGACCGAAACGATCCAGAGCGTGATCTTGCAGGCGCAGATTCAAATTCAGGCGCCGGGGCGCTCATATAGCGAGAACGAGAAACCGAAATTGATCGATCTTTTCGGGACGCCGGATACATGGGGGACGACGTTGCGTGCCCGGCTCTGGACGTTATCGAACACCACCGTCCGCACATTTTCCGGCAGCACGGAAGCGATCCTGCCGGTGCCTTGCAGCTTTGATCTAAACGTCGCGGGGACGAAATATTTTCACGCCTTGGAAAACGGCGAAGTTCCGCTGCTCTTCCTGTTTAGCGGAACAATTTTCTACGCTGGTCCCGACGGGCGTCTCCAGGTTCAGCAGATTTCGTGGAATAAGGAGTGCACGTATCGAATGCCGGTGAGCGTGTGGCAGAAGATGATGGATCACCATTATCCGGACACGGCTTTTATCTCGCTGCAGCGCGATGTTTTCGACCGGCTCTACAATTACAAGCAAAGCGCCGGCGTTTCGAACTGGGAACAGACGATCGAGAAGTTGCTCGCGGAAAAGAAGGAAGCCGAGCCGCTGGCCGCACCGCTATGAATTCCGAGCTGCTCGAGAAGATCGTGAACGCGGTGCTTTACGAGGGCTACATTCTTTATCCCTACCGCGCGTCGTCGAAGAAAAACCGGCAGCGATTCACCTTCGGGCGGGTTTATCCGGAGGAATACAGCGTCGCGCAAAAAGGAGCTGAGCCGTGCTCGATGCAAACCGAAGTTTTGGTGCGTACGCAATCGCCGGAATGCGCGCTGCATATAAGCGTGCGTTTTCTCCATCCGATGGCGCGCGAAGTGGGCGTGCTCGCGGAGCCAGTCGCGAAACTTCCGACAACAGGCGAGCCCGAGTTTCAGTTGGTGAACGAGCAGTTGATTGGAGAAAAACTTTGCCAGACGTGGCAGGAAAGCGTGGAACGCGCGGTCGAACTTCCGCCGCTTTTGCTGCGCGATCCATCTCCAGCCGCGACGGAGTTTCGCTTCGGCGCCTCGCGCGAACTGGAGCCCATTCGCGATGGGGAGAAGGTTGCCGCAGTTTTTGTGCGCCGGCAGGAAGCGCTTTTGGGGACAGTCGAAACCTCGGTGACGCAAATCGACGACCAGGTTTCGAGAGTCACGATTCGCATCTGGAACAAAACTCCCGTGCCGAAAGCCGATCTCGAGAACCAGGATGCAATCGTGATGCGGACGTTCGCCTCCACGCACACGGTGCTGCACGCCAGCCGCGGCGAATTCATTTCGCTCCTCGAGCCGTCGCCGGAATACACGCAGGCCGCGGCTGCTTGTAGGAACGTCAACACGTGGCCCGTGCTCGTGGGCGAAGCGGGTAAGAGTGAGTGCGAC
>DASYVG010000255.1:0-1579 GCA_035937255.1 Chthoniobacterales bacterium
CTCCATCATCTTCTCGGCGGCTTTTAAGAGTTCGAGCGCGACGCGATCCTTGAGTTGTACATCGAAGCCCGGATAGTTGTAGAGCCAGTCGAAGGCCAGCGACCACTTCACGTACTCGGGATACGTGCGCGATCCCACCAACTCCGGCGGGTGCGTGCGCCGCATCTCTTCCACTGCTCGGCGAGCGAACGACTCATCTCGGGTTAGCAGATATGTGAGCGCCCAACCGTCAATACCGTCTGAGGGGCGCGCGCCAGCGGCATATCTCGCGCGCAAAACGTTGAATCCGGTAAGCGGATCATGCTCGCCGATCAGCATGCGTGGCCTGGCAATACTTGAGCTGGATTGCGCGTACGCGCACGGCGAACCAATTGAAGCGACGATGACAAGACCTAGCGTCACTGTTACAGCTATCAATAACCTCTGCCGAGTGACAATTGAATGCAACTTCCTGCTGACTCTCTTCACTGAGACTTCTCCTAATGTCCGATAAACTTTAGTTTGTCGTTTTCGCGCGCTTAACGTGTCTCTCGTTTAACCTCGAATCGTCTATGATGCTTCGGCCGAACGACAAGCTAAAGCATATCGGACATGGCGGGCGAGACGCCCGCGGTCCCAGTGAAGAGCTTGAGCGATGCCACGCGTTTCGCTCCTCGAGCACCGGCGAGAAACTTGAGCCACTCCTTCGCCATTAGTCGGTGATAGGGCTCGGTCATGTGAATTCCGTCCAAGCAAAGGAACCTGGCTCTGTCTGGTGACGAAGATAAGACGCTTCCAACCTCAATTACCTCGATGCCCCCAGCGCGCGCGGCCGCAAGGGCCCGCTCGACCGTGCCGGGATTTACGCTCGCGGGGTCGTGCACTTCGTCAAACATGTAGGTCTTGATACCGGCCGCAGCAAACCCAACACCGAGTTGTTTCAGGGCATCGTAATCGGCGTCCGTGCGCGTCATTACGACGAGCATCACTTTGTCGGGCTTCCAATCGACCACGCTCTGATAGAAGCGTTGCTGCGCTCGGGTCGCGGTCAAGCCACCTCCGGCGAATTGTTTGAATTCTACTTTCGCATTTTCGCGCCTGAAGACGTCGATCACGATGGGCACAAAACTCGATGGCGAAGACCAATGCAGTCCCATGGTGAACGAGTGACCGATAACGGCGATCTTCTGCGGAGGCAAAGCGCGTAAACGAGGTCTAAGAACTTTCACATCCTGCTCGCTGAGCAATTCAGCAGCGAGCACCTTCTCATCGCGGATGTGCAGGTTCTTTTCACCCCAGTTCCAGATTTTCCGCCCGGCGATCTGCCATTCAGCGGCGCCGGTATCAAAAGGCGCAACGCACGTGTGCGCCGCAAGCTCTCGCCCAACTGCGAGCATGTCTGCGTCGCTGCCAGGCAGGTGCAATTGCCCTACATATACCGGCAAGCCGAGGGCGATGTAGAAGGCAAACTCATCTTGTAAAAGATCGCCGTCTCGCTCAACCTCGAGCACTGTCTGATACAGACTGGCAATCGCTCGAGTTTTTACCCCTTCAAACTTCGTCTTCCGGCGTAAGTAATCATCGAAAATATTTATTGGTG
>DASYVG010000256.1:0-7656 GCA_035937255.1 Chthoniobacterales bacterium
TGCCAACCATCGAGATCTGCCAGGAGCGCTTCCACAATGGCCCCATCAGCGCGATCCTTGAACGGCGCCTCGATCCGCCATTTACCGTCAACTCGGCGCAGATCAATTCGGTCGTCGCCGTTCTGGATCGTCAAGCCTTCGATCTTCGTGCGATCGAAATTGACGACATTCTGCGCCTGCCGCTTCCCTTCCGAGGTGTTGGGCCGCTTGCTCTCGTAGAATTTGATGTAGGCCCCGACCGCGAGCACCAGCACGAGCAAAAACAGCGTCGTCTTTGTTTTCATCCGGGGGTCAGGCGCGGCGCCGCCACCAAACCGCCGCACCGATGGCCGCTGGAATCGCCGGCATGAGGACCAGGATGAGCCAGCGCAGATTCCGCAGCGCTGTCTCATCCAGAGTGAACGTCAGCGTCTTCGGCACTTTCGGCGCGATGCCGATCAATTGCTCGCGATTGAGCAACCAATTCAAACAGCCGGAAACAAAATCGAGCGCCTGTTGCCCCTGCGTAAGGGCATTGTCCTGCACAAAAGTCGCGTTACTTATCACCACCATCCGGGCCGAGTTCACCTGCACCCGTTCGTCTCCGCTGCCCCCTTTTTCGATCGCCGCTGCGATGGTATGAATCGTCCCCTTATTCGCGGCGGCGTCCGCCTGAAATTTCGCCTGGTCATCGGAATTGTAATCCCGTTCCGCCCAATATCCCTTTTCGGCCTGGGCCAGTGGCTGCAGATGGATGTTTCCTGCCTGCGCTCTATCCTGCTCCAACGTGAGCGAGCTTGCTCCGCCCGCGAAGAGGCCGCGCACGTCCGCGATCCGTTTCGTGATCGGGCTGTCGCCCACAAAACGAGCCTGCACATCGCGGAGCAAAGCCACTTCCTCGATGCCGGTGCGCATCATTCCCATGAGGCGATCATCGTTCACACGCACGCCCAGTTCGTTGACGAAACCGGTTAGCTTCGGTGTTTTGGCGGCGGGATCGAGCAGCAGCAGAATTCGCCCCTGCTTGTTCCAAAAATCCCGCAGCATCTTCATCTCGCGGTCGGAAAGATCATATTGCGGACCGACGATCATGATCGTTTTCACGTCCGCCGGAATCGAACCCAAATCGAACAGATTAAGTTCCTGAAATTTAATGTTCTCGTTTTCGATGAACGTTTTTAGCACCGAGATGGGGCTGGCCGGCGCCTGTGCCGCCATCGGTGGAGGCGCCGCCGTTTCGGCGATGGGAGGTTCCTTGTGGCCGAGCAAGTAGCCGACGACGTTTTTCTTCCCCTCCACCAGGTCAATCATGGCGCTCGTGATCGCTTGCTCACCCTTAAAGGCGGCGATCTTCGGGCCTTCGCCAAGCATTTGATTGCCCGGATCAATCTCTGCCATTTCCGAGGCTTTTACGGTCTTATTACGGCCTTCGTAATCGACGATCAGGAGGCTCTCGTCGCTCACGACCTTGTATTTGTCGAAGACCTCCTTGGCCCGCGAGAGGTTCCGCTCTGGATCAATATTCTCGACGTCCAGTTTCCCTTTCGCCGCGTACTGATACTCGGTCAGCAGACTTTGCACGTCCGGACCGATCGGGTTGTTGCCGGAGAAGAAAACCGTTACGCGCATCTTGCCTTTTATGCTTTTGAGGAAGCGTTTTGTCTTGTCAGAGAGCGCGTATTTCTTGTCGCGCGACAAATCCCAGCGGCGGTAGTGCTCGAAGCCGAGGTAGTTCACCATCACGGCGAGAAAGAGGATGAGCCCGATCTGGAGCAGCACATTTAGTCCGATCTGGAACCGCCGGATTTTCTTCGGCGTTGTGTGGGATGAGGTTTCCTTTACCACCTTTACAACCTCCATTTGCGCGATTGAAAAGCCTGATGCGTCAGCACCAGCATCACGATCGTCATGCTCAGGTAGAGAACGATCGGCCGCGTATCGATCTCACCGCGCGAAAGCGTTCCCATCTGCTCGATCGCGGAGAAATAACCGAGGAGCTGCCGCGTGCTGGAACTGACGTCCAGCAGGATGAACGAGACCAGGCCAAGGAAGAAAAGCAGCGTGATCACACAGAATGATATGATCGCCGCGATGATTTGATTTTTGGTGAGGACCGACGCGAGGCAGCCCACGGAGAGATAGAACATGCCCAGCAGCAACAGCATTAGATAAGCGCCCAGATACGCGCCCCCTGAGTTGGCGGCTGGCTGGTGCGTGATCGCTTGAAAAATGGCGAAGTAAAGAAGCGTCGGAATCCAGAGGATCATGTAGAAGATCAGCGCGCCGAAGAATTTCGATAAGACCACCTGCCAATCTCTTATCGGTGCTGTCATGAGCGGCTCGATCGTGCCGAGTTTAAATTCCTCCGCGAAGAGGCGCATCGTGATCAGGGGAAAGATCAGGACAAATGCGAACCAGAAGAAGACGGAGTTAAAGAACGCTTCCTGCACTGAATACGGCACCGGCCGCTGGTTCATGAACGAGAGCTGGAAGTAAAAATCCGCTCCGCTCACGAGCAGGAAAAAGACGAGAACGATGTAGGCGATCGGCGAGTAGAAGTAGCTGCGCACTTCGCGCGAGAGGAGGACGAAAAATTTTCGCATACTTGTTAGGTTATCTCGCGTCCGGATGCGTGATCTCGACGAAGACATCCTCGAGCGTCGCTTTGCGCTGTGACAGTTCGCGCACCGTCCAGTGGCGCTGCGTCGCGAGACGGAAAACCTCTGCGCGCACATCCGCGCCTGATTCCACCCGCAGCGCGAACAGGCTCCACTCTCCCTCGGAGGCGGTCGTCACGTCGCGCACGCCGGCGATCTTTTTCAGTTCTTCCGCGCCGTTATCGGAACCAACTTGCGCCTCCAATGAAATCCCGCCCGCAGTGCGGATCTGACCGAGCAAATTCTCCGGCGTGTCGCACGCCTCAATCCGCCCGCGGTTGATGATGATCACGCGGCTGCAAGTCATCTCCACTTCCGGCAGAATGTGGGTCGAGAGCAAGATCGTGTGCTGTTTGCCGAGATTTTTGATTAGCTCGCGCACTTGCCGGATCTGATTTGGATCGAGGCCGCTGGTCGGTTCGTCGAGGATCAGCAAAGCGGGCTCGTGCACGAGCGCGTCGGCCAGACCCACGCGCTGCCGGTAACCCTTCGAAAGCGCGCCGATCAGCTTCTTCTCAACCTCTTTCAGTCCGCACAGCTCTTTCACATCGCCGACGCGTTCCGCGATGCGCCGTTGCGGCACACCCTTCAGGGCCGCGCGGTACTCGAGGTATTCGTTTACGCGCATATCCCCATAAAGCGGCACGTTTTCCGGCATGTAACCGAGCTGCGCGCGGGCTTGCAGTGATTGCTCGAAAATGTCGAACCCGGCGATCGTCGCACGACCCGACGTGGGCGGCATGAAGCTGGACAAGATCCGCATCGTCGTGCTTTTGCCAGCGCCGTTCGGGCCGAGGAAGCCCATGATCTCGCCTTTGCCGACCTCAAAGTTCAGGTCCTGGATCGCGGTCTGCCCCGCGTAACGCTTGGTGAGGTTCTCGACCTTTATCATTTCCTAGTCACTCTCAGACAACACAATGGCCCGGACGTTAAATTTTCCCTAACGGGCCGTCAACCGGACGGTAGCGACGCGCTGACCCTGCCCGTCGTTGCGCACGATGCCAACCGTGAAATCGACCGCGCTACCGCTCGTCGTGCGACTCAGATATGTTTCAATTTGTTTCACCGAACTGAGATCGCGCCGCCCGACGCGATAAACAACCAGTCCACGTTCGATGCCGGCTTCATCCGCCGGACTATTCGGTTCGACCGCCGTCACGAGCACGCCTTTTCCGGGCGCGAATCCCAGCGCGTCGGTCAAATCGGACGTGAGATCCTGCAATTGCATTCCGAACAGGCGTTCCGCGTTCGACGCCGCGATTCCTTCCGCCGCCGGACCTTTCGGTGTCGCAGGCGGCTGGTTCTGCGCGATCTTGCGGAATTCGGCGACGCTGTTGCGCACCGTCTCTGCCGGGATGGCGAAGCCGAGCCCCTGCGTCGGCACGCCTTGCGGAGTGAACGCCATCTTCGCGGAACTGATCCCGACCAGGCGCGCCGATAAATCGATCATTGGTCCGCCGCTGTTGCCGGGATTAATGGCCGCATCCGTTTGCAACAGGTCCTTGTATTCGATGTCTTCGATCGTGATGTCGCGCTTGGTTCCGCTCAAAACCCCGCGACTGATCGAGCTGCCGTAGCCGAGTGCATTGCCCACCACGATGACGGTCTGACCGAGGAGGTTGGGTGAAATGTTGTCGAGGCTGATAAACGGAAATGCGGCCTTCGCGTCGATTTTGATAAAGGCGAGATCCTTCTTGGGATCACCCGCGATGTAGTGCGCGTTATAGGTCTTGCCGTCGTTCATCGTCACCTCAATTTTCAGATCAGCCGCCCGCGCGACGACGTGCTCGTTCGTGACGATGTAGCCGGCCGGATCGCAGATGAAACCAGACCCGAGGCTCTGCAGCGTTTGCCGGATTTCCCGAGGTCTTCCGCGATAGTTTCCGCCGAAAAACTGCGCGGCGAAATCCTCGAAGGGATCGCGCACCTGGCGTTTCACGACGCGTTCGGTGTTGATATTGACCACGGCCGGCAGCGCCTTCGCAACTGCGATCACCGCCGGCTCCGAGGCAGGATCGGTCTGGCCGAACAGTTGAGGGCAGGAGAGACCGAGTGCTGCGACAAGCGCGCTCGTCAAACAGGTTCGAACCAGCGGGGCGTTCCTCATTCGCGGGCAAGTAACGGAACACTCTTCGCACTGTCAACTTGCCGGTGAGGCAGTTGCCTTGCAGATTCCCGTGGGATGCGACCCTCTTTTGCCACTCGTTTGAACCTCGACCTGCTCGAGGAAAATTACAGCCGTTGGCAGGCCAATCCGGCCTCGGTGGATTCCAGTTGGTCGGCTTTCTTCGAAGGTTTCGAGCTCGGCGATCTGCAGCTGCGCAACGGCGCCAGGCCCGCGGAGGACGGCGCCGACGAAAACCCGCTGCAAGCGCGCGCCGATGATCTGGTTTACGCCTACCGCACACTTGGCCATACGATCGCGGAGTTAAACCCGCTCGCGGACAAACGCCCGGAAAATCCGCTGCTCACGCTGCGTGAACTGGGATTCAACGAGAGCGATCTCGATCGGAAGGTTTCGTCCAAACTCTTCCTCGACGACAAAAAAATGACGCTGCGTGAAATGATCGGCGCGCTCGAATGCATCTACGCCGACACGATCGGCGCGGAGTTCATGCACATTCAGAATACGCGCATTCGGAATTGGGTGCGGCAGCGACTCGAAGCACGCCCGCCGAAGAAGGATGCGTCGCGCGAAGTCCAGATTTCGCTGTTGCGGTCCGTGCTCGAATCGGAGCATTTCGAGACCTTCCTGCACACGCGTTACGTCGGGCAAAAGCGCTTTTCGTTGCAGGGCGCGGAGTCGTTGATGGTTATTCTCGATACCATCCTGCACAAATGTCCGGCTGACGGCATCGCGGAAATCTGCATGGGCATGACACATCGCGGCCGGCTTAATGTGCTCGCGAATTTCCTGCAGAAATCCCTCAGGCTGATCTTCACCGAATTCACGGAGAACTACATTCCCGATCTCGTCGCGGGCGATGGCGACGTGAAGTATCACCTCGGCTACCGCACGGTCCGGAAACTCCCCGCCGGCGCGGAAGTGGAAATTCGCCTTGCTGCTAATCCGAGTCATCTCGAAGCGGTCGATCCAGTCGTCGAAGGAACGGCGCGCGCCCGCCAGCGCATTCGGGGCGACACGGAGCATCGGAGGAAAGTGTTACCGCTTTTGATTCACGGCGACGCTGCCTTCGCAGGGCAGGGGATCGTGATGGAAACACTAAATATGTCGCAGCTCCCTGGCTACAGCACCGGCGGGACCGTGCACGTGGTGGTCAATAATCAGATCGGGTTCACCACCCTGCCGGAAGATGCGCGCTCGTCGATGTATGCGACCGACATCGCGAAGATGATCGAGGTGCCGATCCTGCACGTGAACGGCGACGATCCGCTCGCCGTGAGATTCGTCACCCAGCTGGCGCTCGATTTCCGGCAGGAATTCGGACGCGATGTCGTGATCGACATGTACTGCTATCGCCGCTACGGCCACAACGAAGGCGACGAGCCTTCCTTCACCCAGCCCGACCTCTACGCGAAGATCGATCGGCGGCCCTCGGTCGGAACACTTTATCGCAAGGAGCTGATCGACAACGGTTGCTTGAGCGAAGAAGAAGCGGCTACGCTGGAGCGAGAGTTCGAAGAGAAGCTGCAAAGCACTCTCGATGAGGTAAAGGCCGCGGCCACTCAGCCCGGCGATGGCAAGGAGCAGTTCCGTGAATCAACCGCGGTGTTTCAGCCGAAATACACGACTGAGTCACCTCCCACCGGAATTTCGCCGGAGATGCTCAAGCAGATCGTCGAGGGCCTGACGCGAATCCCCGCCGGCTTCAACGTGCTTCCGAAAATCAAACGCATGCTGATCGATCGCCGCCGTGAGATTTTTGAAAGCGGCGGACCCTACGATTGGGGTTTTGGCGAGGCGCTCGCTTTCGGTTCACTGCTGCTGGAGGGCGTCCCGATACGTCTTTCCGGCCAGGACAGCCGCCGCGGCACGTTCAGTCATCGGCACGCCGTTATTTACGATGCGAAAACGAGCCAGCCGCACATCCCGCTGCTGCACCTCGCGGAAAAGCAGGCGCGCATCTGCCTTTACAATAGCTTGCTCTCGGAAGCGGCGGTGCTCGGCTTTGACTACGGCTATTCGCTTGATTATCCGAACATGCTTGGGCTGTGGGAGGCGCAGTTCGGCGACTTCGCGAATGGCGCGCAAACGATCATCGATCAGTTTATCGTTTCGGCGGAATCGAAGTGGCAGCGGCCCAGTGGTCTCGTGCTCTTGCTGCCGCACGGCTACGAAGGGCAAGGGCCGGAGCATTCCAGCGCACGGCTCGAACGGTTTCTACAGCTTTGCGCCGAGGACAACATCCAGGTCTGCAATCTCACGACGCCCGCTCAATATTTTCACGTGCTGCGCCGGCAGATGAGACGCGATTTCATCAAGCCGCTCATCATCATGACGCCGAAGAGCCTGCTCCGCGCCGACTACGCCGCGTCCCGCGCGGAAGATTTCACGAGCGGCAGTTTTCAGGAGATCATTCCCGACCACGCAGAGTTCGACGCGAAGAAAGTTGCACGCGTGATTCTCTGTTCCGGCAAGGTTTACTACGATCTCGTCAACCATCGCGCGGCGCAGAAAACTTCCGGCGCGGCCGTCGTGCGCTTCGAGCAGTTGTATCCGCTCTGCGACGAAAAGCTACGCCGGATACTCGGCGCATTCCCAAAGAAGGCGAAGCTCGTTTGGTGTCAGGAAGAGTCGCAAAACATGGGCGCCTGGAGCTTCATCGAGCCGCGGTTGCGCGCGCTTTTCGGTCGCGAGATTGCTTATGCGGGCCGCAACGCCAGCGCCAGCCCTGCCGTGGGAGCGCTCGCTTTGCATAAGCGCGAGCAGGCGCAGCTCATCAGCGAGGCGTTTTCGGTCTGACGTGTAGGCGTCTCCTCTCGCTCACAATTCGAGGGCAACTGCTCCGTTGTTTGCGCGACTCGCTATTAGTAGGGCGAGACTTCTGATTGCATCCAA
>DASYVG010000257.1:0-2750 GCA_035937255.1 Chthoniobacterales bacterium
CGGGCACCTTGGCGCATCGACCTGGCGGCACGTGATGTTCCTCGAGCAAGATCGACAAAAAGGAAATCAGATTACCGGTTCGATGGGTTTGCCAGCCGATCCGCAATCAGACATGTCCGCCGTAGGCTTGGCGAAGGCGGAAGATCCGTTCCGCTGGGTGTTTCTGTCCGACGTTTGCAAGCACTGCGATGAAGCAGGTTGTCTCGAATCGTGCCCGACCGGCGCGATCGTGCGGACGGAAGTTGGTTCGGTGCTGGTGCAGAACGATGTCTGTAACGGTTGCGGTTACTGCGTCGTCTCCTGTCCCTTTGGCGTAATTGATCGCCGGCCTGAGCCGCTTCCCGATGCCGGTGGCGCATTCAAGTGCACGTTTTGTTACGATCGACAAAAAAGCGGACTCGTTCCGGCTTGCGCCAAAGTTTGCCCGACCGAATCGATCGTGTTCGGCCGGCTCGACGATTTGCGCGCGCGTGGAGCGGAGCGCGTGCAGCAATTACAACAAGGTGGTTACAAGGACGCGCAACTTTACGATCCGACGGAAACGTCTGTCCGCGGCATACACGCCTTCTTTTTGATTCTCGGAGAACCCGAAGCCTATGGACTTCCGCCGAAGCCGCAGGTTCCAACAATTTATTTGCGATCCTCGTGGACGGCCGCGTTCGCCACCGCGATCGGCGCGCTAGGGGCAGTCCTTCTCGCCTTCGCCCTCTTTTAATATGGGAGCCGACCGTCCGCGCGATTTTGAAAAGCGACTCGACTCGCTCCGGGAGCAAGCCGCCGCGAACGGCAGCGTATCCGGCCGCGGCGTCGATATTGCGGGCGGACCCATTCCGCGAAAGCCCGGCTACTACGGCGAACCAGTCGTTAGGCCGCCCGTCTGGACGTGGGAAATTCCACTCTATTTCTTCATCGGCGGGGCTGGCGGAATGGCTCCAGTTCTCGCCTGTGCGGGCTTAATCTTTGGTCATCCAGATTTGGTGCGTGGCGCGATGTGCATCGCCGCCACCGCCGCGATCGTCTCGCCGATTTTGCTCGTGATGGATTTGGGACGCCCGCGACTTTTTCTGAACATGCTGCGTGTTTTTAAACATCAATCGCCGATGTCAGTGGGTGCCTGGATCCTGTCGATCTTCGGAACGTTTGCAGTTCCAGGGTGCGTGCTGGCGGAAATTCATGCGCGCCAAATTTTTGGCGGAACCCTCGATTCCATCATCAGTGTTGTCGCGATGCTGTTGATCGCGCTCTCCGCTTTGTTCGGACTCGGTCTCGCGACTTACACGGGCGTTTTGCTCGGAGCGACGGCGATCCCTGCCTGGTTCCTCCATCGCGTGCTTCTTCCCATTCATTTCGGCACCACGGGACTCGGATCCGCCGCCGCGCTGCTCGAACTTTTCGGCTTTCATCTTCGTCCACTTTACGTTCTCGGTCTGCTCGCCGCCGGAATCGAAACAGCGCTCTTTCTCTGGCTGGAAATGGACAAACACGGCGCCGCCGATCGCGCCCTTCATGAAGGACGATCGGGTTGGATGATCCGCAGCGGCGAGATTCTCTCCGGTCCGCTTGCGCTTCTCTGTCGCGCATTTGGGTTCGTGCCGGTCGCGGCTATTTCATTTCTCGCCGGCGCGTTTATCAGCCGCTTTGCCTGGCTTTCCGCAGGCCGCGCTTCAGGTTCCGATCCCGAAGCTGTCTTCGCTTCGCAACGTTAAGCTCCATTTCGCGCGAGCACGCGTTTGTCGCCGACCCGGCGCGTCACTCCTTCGCGATCCAACCGCTCCAACAACGGCACGACTACTCGACGCGAACTCGCGAGCATTTGCCGCAATTCGCTCACGCTGGCTTCTCCGTTTTCGCGAAGAAATTTTTCAATCGCAGCCTTCATGCACGCAAAACTTTCGTTTGAGATCACGACTTCATCGGAAAGTTCGAGCACGTCTCCTGTTTCAAGTAAAAATCGCAGCACTTGTCGCGAGATGGCATCAGGCGCGAGTTCCTTGCGCGACGGCGGATCGAAAGACTTCGACGCGAGAGCGGCGCGCATCTTCGCAGCCGCAGTTTGAAGATGCGCGGGCAACGCAACCCGATGTGTCGCTGTGCCTATCCGGTTTCCACTTCGCGCAAATCCGCGTTCGCACAGCTCCTGAAGAAGCGCGTCGATTACCTCCGTCGCTTGATCCGAAAATTCGCGGCGCAATTCGGAAAGATCGAGCCCGCGCTCCGCTGGATGTGATCTGTGGTGGGCATCGATCATTTCAGCTGCATGCTGAAAAATATTTTGCCAACGTGTCGCATCCGCGATGATTTCACCGCGTTCCACAACTATTTTGCTCTCGATCAGCCGTTGGATGCCTTCCGCTATTTCCTCAGCACTGAAATGAGATTTTGTCAGCACGGACGCGTGAGTTTTTAGGTGGTCGCGCGCGAATTCTGTGGCCAATAAAACCAGGAGATTGTCGGGCGATTGAGAGCGTTGTTGGAAAAATTCGAGCTGCGCCAAACTCCGAAAACTTTTCCGGTCGGCATCGGCCTCGAGGACAATGCCGCCGGCAATCGTGTTTTGTTCGGAGGCGTCGCGCGCAACGAAACAATCGCCGACAAATGCAAAGATCGGCGATTCGAATCGAAGTTGCGCGATCGCGCTTGTGCCTCGCTCGACAGTTTCGCCATCGAATAAGAAAAGACGCGCCGGCAATCGCGCGCTGCCGAGGTGCACTTGGACTTGCGATCCATTTTTTATCGGTCTCGCTGCAGCC
>DASYVG010000258.1:0-1930 GCA_035937255.1 Chthoniobacterales bacterium
GACCATCTGCGCCGGTTCCATCATAAACTATCCCGCCGCGGATGATCACATCGAAAGGCGCTGCTCCTTCCGGCGCCGGCGGCGCTTCGCCGAGTGCGATCGAGAGGTTAGAAGCGACAAAAAGAGCGAAGGCGCGGAAAAGCCGGGAACTCGTCATGGCAATTGCGCGAGAATGACAAGGCGGCCGGAGATCGTCACGACAAAAGCCGTTCCGCCTCAGTCGTAGGTGATCGCGATGACCTCGAGATCCTGAACGCCTGACGGAGATTGAAACCGGACGCGCTCGCCGAGGCGCGCGTTCAGCAACGCTTTCGCGATCGGCGATTGCCAGCTGATCCAGCCTCGGTCCGCGTTCATCTCATCGACGCCGACGATGCGATAGGTTGATTCTTCAGCGTTCGCTTCACGGACCGTCACCGTGGCGCCAAATCGAACCACATCAGTTGGTCCTTCGATCGAACCGACAATCTCGGCCGATTGCAAACTTCCTTCCAGCTGCTGGATGCGTTGATCAATCGAGGCGAGTTGTCGCCTCGCATCGGGCGCGCCCGATTTCGCAATCGGCGGTCGCTCCTGCTCGATCAGGCGCGCCAGCTCCTCTCGCAGCTTTTTGGCGCCGCTCCGTGTCAGGTAATTTTTCGCGCCAGGCGGCAAACCTGCCGCGCGTTCGACCGCAACCGGCAGATCCGGTGCATCATCGGATTCGCGCACAAACGCACGGCTCATGACAAAAAATGTCGGACGCTACCCGAATCGGTTCGAGCAAACACGCTTACAACGCATCGTTGTCCCGCACTACCGTGACATCGCCGCGCGCATTGTAGCGCGTGCGGGTGACTCCAGTCACGATTCCAAGGCCGAGGAGGATGAGAGCGCCAATTTCCACATACAAAGTGGGCGCACCGGCAGTAATAGCGGCCCAAGCCAGGCCGCCGATCAGGATCAGGAATCCAATCATATAAACGACGAATCTCATCTTGTTCCTGCTCGACATTCGGTCGTGGCCGTCCCATCGGCTGTAAAGTCACCGATATGGCTACCTAGCGCGTGGCGACAAACGTACCACTGAACTCGGCGGCCACCACGTTCCCTTCTTTCACAGCGACATTCAATCGCACCCGCGCTTTGCCCTCCGCCGCGAGTGAGGCGCGCAATTCGCGAAACTTTGCTGCGGACGGAACCGCACACGTGGCACGGATCGTTTCTCGAATCGGCCGCAGATAACGGATGGAGCTTTCAGCGACGACGACGTGCGCAGCTACCGCGCGTAGATCCAGCCACAGCACAGCATACGCGCAGACCGTGGCGAGGGCGTTAATGCTCCCGCCAAACGCGGTGCGGAGATGATTGTGATTCAGGGCGACGGGAGCCTCAATCACGACTTCAGTCGCGGTCGCGGCCACCACGCGCACTCCCATCGCACGCGTGAGAGGAATCTTAGTGTGTAGAAATTGTTCCACCTCCGCCGCCGAATTCGTCAACATCATCTCCACTGAACCAATTCTGAGCTCTGCGCGCGACAAATTTGCTGTCGGATTCCTCTGGGGTTGGGAGGTTTACGTGCACGAGAAAAGTTCGGGCCGCGCAAATGCGGCAAAGAGGGCATCCAAATACGAATAGTAATTATGAAATTTAATCTTTCGCGCAGGGTATGCCCTGGCGCGTTCACTAGCTGTGAAGATGATCCCCGCTCGCGTCGTGCATTGCTTTCGGTCGCCTCGACTTGTCTAGCTTTCCTGTTTTGCTTCGGCTTAATCGGGTGTGCCGAAGAGTACTATGGCGCCAATCCAAATCGCGGTGGCTACTACGCCACCGGTTCGCCCGCTTATCGGTCCTATAATCGATATCCCTACTACCCGTACTCGGGATATGCGCGCTCGCCTTACGGCTATCCGTACGGGTATGGTGGCAACGGATATGGCTATAGGGG
>DASYVG010000259.1:0-1975 GCA_035937255.1 Chthoniobacterales bacterium
TTCGAGGCCCTCGGCTACAAACACTACAAGGGCGACATCTTCATGAGCGACGACACGCTTCGTCAGCTCAACATCGATCGCATCTACGACACCTACATCGACGAGGAGGAGCTGCGGATTTGCGACGCGACCACTGGTGAAATTGCCGCCTCGCTCCAGCCGCGGCCCCACTCATCACGTGAATTCATCCGTGAGATGGGACGTTATCTGCAAGCGCGCGGCAAGACGACGAATTCGCTCGTGCTCTCCGCTTTCGAGAAGAACGTCCCGATTTTTTGCCCGGCGTTCAGCGATTGCAGCGCCGGATTTGGTTTGATTTATCACCAATACAAGAATCCGGACCGGCACCTCAGCATCGATTCGGCGAAGGATTTCCTCGAGCTGACCAAGATCAAAATCAGCTCGAAACAGAGCGGTCTTTTCATGATCGGCGGCGGCGTGCCGAAAAATTTCGCACAGGACACCGTCGTAGCCGGCGATTACCTCGGCTTCGACGTCGGAATGCACAAGTATGCGATTCAGATCACGGTCGCGGACGACCGCGATGGCGCGCTCTCGGGTTCAACGCTGAAGGAAGCAAATTCGTGGGGCAAGGTCGATCTCGGCGCGGAACAGATGGTTTATGCGGAGGCAACTCTCGCGGTCCCGCTAGTCGCCGGTTACGGCTATCACAAAGGGAGCTGGAAAAATCGGGCCGCGCGGAACTATGCGGAACTGCTCGACAAACCGCAGGCAGCGCGAGTGGCGGAGCCAGCCGCTCTGGCCGGCGCGGCAGCCTAAGTACGCGGGCGGCGTTATCCTTCCCAACAGAACTTCACTGGCCGTTCGATCTGCGGATCGAGGCTGCGATGCACCGGACAGTGCAAGGCAGCGTCTTCGAGCGATTCACGTTCCGGGCACGTCGCCGGAAGGGGGATGCGGATCTCCGCTGGGAGCCGTCCGATCCGGCGCGGCTTGTCCGCCATTTCTTTGCTCACCTGCACCGTCATCCCTTTCAACTCGATCTGATGGCGCTCGGCCACGAGCGCCATCGTCGTAGCCATGCAAGTGCCGAGAGCGGCTGCGACCAGATCGGTGGGCGAAAACGCTTCACCTTTGCCCTGATTATCCTGCGGCGCGTCGGTCGCAAGCTCGCTGCCAGAAGGACCGTGGATGGCGGCGCAATGCAGTTCGCCGTTGTATCTGATCGAAATATTGACCATGGAGCGAACATGCTCCGCGCCTCGCGAGTTGTCACGTCGAGCGCTCGGTGGTTCGGCATGGTCGTTTGGGCGCGGGATTTCTCGGCTTCGCTCGACATGACGGAGGACTTGGCGGCACATCGCCTCACCTTCTGGTTCAAGACACGCTCTCGATCGCCCGGTCCTCAGCGGCATAATCGAACTGCCGCGGGTCAACTCGCGCTGGCGGATTGGCACGCTCCCACTCGACGGTGCGGCGGATCGCTTCGTCGAGTTTCACGGGTTCCCGATAGCCCAGCTCCTCGCGGATGCGCGTTGTGTCGGCCACCCAGTGCTGATCGAGATTGCCCGGCAAGCGCAGATGCTGTGGCGCGCGATCGCTCGGCAGGATAACAGATCTACCGGACCATTGCGTCACAACTGCGATTCGCCGGGCCCATTCGATCTCGGAAAAAGTTTCCGGTTCACTGACGTTGTAAACGCGGCCCACTGCCCGCTCTGACGTCGCCGCGAGCCCGATGGCGGCCGCGACATTCTCCACGTAGCCGCGCGGGGAGCGCCACTGCGCCGTTTTTTCCTCGAATACAATGACGGGCCGCCGGTCGTTCATTCGTTTCACGAGCGGGAAGAAACGGTGCAACGGATCGCCGGGACCATAGACCATCGGCAAACGCAGGACCGTGCCGGGTAAATCGCGATCGCCGAGAATAACGCGTTCGACCGGGATTTTGTCGTAATCTTCGTCGAGCCAGCCAAACAATTGCTGCAACATTTTTAGTTGCGTCTGCGGATAG
>DASYVG010000260.1:0-6462 GCA_035937255.1 Chthoniobacterales bacterium
TCGCATCGCACGTGCTCAGTGGCGAGCAGAGCAACTCCTCTGTCTTGTTTGATGATAAATTTTTCCTCAAGCTTTACCGGAGACTCGAGGACGGGACGAACCCCGACGTCGAAATCACGCGCTTTTTGACCGAGCAGAGCAGCTTCGCGCACGTCCCTGCGTTTGCCGGAGTGCTCGAATACGTTCGGCCGAAAGGCGAGCCGACGGTGGTCTGTTTGCTGCAGAGTGCGATCGCGAGCGAAGGCGATGCATGGATGTTGACCCTCGATGCGGTCGGCCGTTTTTATGAACGCGTCCTGGCACGGAAGGTGGAACTCAAGCATGACAGAACACCCTCCGGTTCACTCCTGGAACAGCTCTTTGGAGGCATTTATCCCGAGCGTGTGCAGCTGCTTGGGAAGCGCACGGCCGAGCTGCACCTTGCGCTCGCTTCGCGCGTGGACCATCCCGCCTTTGCGCCCGAGCCGTTCAATGCGATGGCGCAGCGGTCAGTCTTTCAAAACATGCGGGCGTCGTTGCGTCGTGCCTTCGAACTGTTGCAGAAACGGCGTTCGACTTTGCCGGAACAGTTTCGCGAGGAAGCCGCCGCGATCCTGAGTGCGGAGAAGGAGATTCTCGCCACCCAACAGCGCATTCTAGAGCGCGTGACCGGAGCGGCCAAGATCCGCATTCACGGCGACTATCATCTTGGGCAGGTGCTTTACACTGGAAAGGATTTTGTGGTGCTTGATTTCGAAGGCGAACCGGCGCGGCCTTTAAGCGAGCGCAAACTTAAGCGGTCCGCGCTCCGAGATGTAGCCGGAATGATGCGCTCGTTTCAATACGCGGCGTATAGCGCGTTGTGGCAGCCGGCGATGCGTGTGGAAGACATTCCGTTTCTCGAACGCTGGGCTGACCTTTGGTATCGTCGGATGAGCAGCCTGTTCCGAAAAAGTTATCTGGAAACTGCAGCCGGCGCTCTCTTTATCCCGCGCGACGAGCGTGATCTGCAAGTCTTGTTGGAGGCATACTTGTTAGACAAAGCGGTCTACGAGGTTGGTTACGAACTAAACAACCGGCCCGATTGGGTGGTGATACCGATTCGCGGCATCAAGCACATATTGGAGGCGCGTTGAACAAAGGCGACGTTCGCGTGGCTTCGATCGTGGAAGTCCGCCCGCCTACGATCGGAAGGCGCTCGATGATGCGGACGCGAATGCCGGCAGCAGCCAGAGGATTGAAGCTGCGAGACCGCCGGGCCCTGCGCCGACAGAGCGTTCCTCCGAGCGGCGGCGGGCGATATCCATGACCATGTCTGGAGGTATCTTCGCCTGAGGGTGCTGGACGGATTCACGGATTTTAATCCTGAACTCGCGCACCAGGAGACGTGCACGTTGGCGCGCTGCCCAAGCTGCGTATGGTGACGCTGCATGACGCAGCAATCTCTCGCGGGAAAAGTCGGCGTAGTTTTCGGCGTGGCGAATAAGCGGAGCATCGCGTGGGCCATCGCGAAGGCATGGGCCGCGGCAGGGGTCCGGTTGTTCTTCAATTATCAGGGTGAGCGGTTGAAGGAGAACGTCGAAGAACTGGTGGGCGAGTTCGGTGAAGGGACGTCCCTTTGGCCATGTGATGTTTCGAAGGATGAGGAGATTGCCGACTTTTTCACGAAGTTGCGCGGCGAAACGGAACGCATCGATCTCTTGCTGCACTCGGTGGCGTTCGCGCCGAAGGATGCACTGGAAGGCGATTTTGTGAGCACGACGCGCGAGGCTTTTCGCACCGCCCATGACATTAGCGCCTATTCGTTAGTCGCGCTGGCGCGTGAGGCGGCGCCATTGATGACTGACGGCGGCAGCATTGTAGCAATGAGCTATTACGGGGCTGAGAAAGTGGTGCCGCATTACAACGTCATGGGCGTGGCCAAGGCGAGCCTTGAAGCTTCCACTCGTTATCTCGCGTATGATCTCGGTCCGAAGAAGATCCGCGTGAACTGCATCTCGGCCGGACCGATGAACACCCTCGCGGCGCGCGGCATCGCGGGCTTCACCGCGATGTTGAAGCATTATCAGGAGCACGCGCCACTCAAGCGAAGCTGCGAAGCGTCTGAGCTGGGCGCGACGGGCGTTTTTCTGGCGAGTGATGGCGCGGCCGCGATCACCGGGCAGGTGATCTACGTGGACGGCGGTTATCAGATCATGGGAATGTGATCTCCATCTTTTGAGTTTTGGATTTTCGATTCGATTGCAGGAGCGGAAGGCGCGAATCGTTGACGGCTGTTCAGCTTTTTGAAGTCATGATCACTCGTCTGTGGCGCGGATGGACGACACGAGAGAACGCTCAGCCTTACGAGCGCTTGCTCCGCACGGAGATTCTGCCGGCTATCGCCGAACGCTGTCTGGAGGATTATCAGGGCGCGCGTTTGTTCCGCCGGGATGTCGAGGAGGGCGTGGAGTTTCTGACCATCCTCACGTTCGATTCGCTCGAGGCAGTGCGCCTTTTTGCCGGTGAAGACGCCGAGCTGGCCCATGTGCCAGAGAAAGCGCGGGCTCTGCTCCGTCGCTTTGACAAGCGCGCGCAACATTATTCCGACGTGCCGCTGAAGTAATCGAGCATGACGCTCGCGCAGAAACTGCAGGAGGCGCTCGGCGCAGGCAGTGAGACCGTGGTGGACGATCCTGCGGTGCTGGAAAGTCACGCGGGCGACAAGTGGTTTGCGAATCACGCGCCTGAGGTCGTCGTCTTCGCCGAATCCACCGACCAGGTTAGCCGCCTTCTGCGGTTCGCCTCCGCCGAAAACATTCCGGTCACTGCGCGCGGGGCCGGTTACGGATATGTGGGCGGCTGCGTGGCGGTGCGCGGAGGAATCGTGCTCACGCTCGCCCGCATGAATCGGATCAAGGAGATCAGCTTTGTCGATGCGATTGCAGTGGTCGAGCCGGGTGTCGTCACCGGTCAGTTGCAGGAAAAAGTCCGCGCGCAGAAACTGTTTTATCCCCCGGATCCGGCGAGTCTCAAAGACTGCACCCTCGGAGGTAATGTGGCGACAAATGCGGGCGGCCCGCGCTGCCTGAAGTATGGAGTCACCCGCAATTATGTGATCGGTTTGGAAGTGGTTCTCGCGAGCGGCGAAGTGCTGCGCACGGGCGGCCGCGTGCACAAGAACAAGACCGGATTCGATCTCATCGGTCTTTTTGTCGGTTCTGAGGGAATGCTCGGCATCGTCACTGAAATCACGCTTCGCTTGCTGCCATTCCCGCCGGCACGCGCGACGCTCTCCGCGGCGTTTGCGACGATGCCGCAGGCGGCGGCGGCGGTGCAGGCCATCTTCGCTGCCGGTTTTCTGCCCTCGTCCCTTGAAATCGCCGATCAATTCACGCTGGAAGCCGCGCGCCTCGATTGCGGAAGCGAAGTTGTGCCGGCCGGCAATGCGCATCTGCTCGTCGATCTCGACGGACAAGTCGAGAGCGTCCGCCACGAGATGGCATTGTTAAAACAAATGATTTCGAGCAAGAAACCGAACACGCTCGAAGTCGCGACTGAAGAGGCCGCGTGCGAGCGGTTATGGGCGCTCCGGCGCCAGTTCAGTAACTCGCTCCGCGCCACCGGCCTGACGAAGTTGAACGAGGATATCGTCGTGCCGCGCAGCCGGCTGGTAGACCTGACGGAGTTCACGGAACGGTTGCAGCTAAAGCATGGCTTTCCAATCGCAACATTCGGCCACGCTGGCGACGGCAACATGCACGTGAACATCATGGCGGCTGATTACCACAAGGATGAAAGCGTTCGGATTCGCGTCGAACGCGCGCTCGATGAATTATTTCAACAGGTGCTCGCCTGGGGCGGTGTCATCACCGGCGAACACGGCATCGGTCTCGCGAAGAAACGGTGGTGGCCGGAAGCAACGAGCGATGTTGCGCGGCAGGTGCATCAACGGTTGAAGAACGCACTCGATCCGCGCGGGATTTTGAATCCCGGTAAGTTCCTGGCCTAGGGCTGCGTTCGGTCGGGGAGGAGGAGGGTGACATTCACCGCACGATGGTCGCTCGAATGCGGCGAGGTGTGTGTGACCCACGCCCGCGAGAGCGAGGCGCCGCGGAAGAAGATCTGATCGAAACACGCTGCGGGGAAACGCGCATCCGGCGGCATCGTGATACGGGAGGCGAAGGGCATTCCTTGCCAGCACCACTGGAATCCGCGGGCCGCAAGGTCTGACACAGTCTTCTCGCCGTTGAATCGGGCATCATCCGGCGCGGTATTGAAATCACCTCCCACGATCCAGGTGAGTGCGCCCAGCTTGCTGTAGACAGTCTCCATGTCGGCCATGTGCGCGATGAGTTGGCGCATCGATTCGCCTCGAATCCGCATGTCCTCGTGGATTTCGCCGCGATTACTCTTCAGATGCAGAGCGTAAACGAGCAGCAATCTTTTAGGTGCGATTTCGTAGGCGGCGAAGGCGAAACCGCGCGGCGGCGTGATCGCACCGCCTGTTTTCCAGCTCTCCGCCCAGGCGCTTACCGGCTGTAATCGACTGGCAATGGCCACTTGCTGTCCGACTGTCTGCCCTTCGCGCGGCGGGAAAGCGGAGCAGACGTCGACTTTGAATCCGGGCAGCGGTCGGACCGCGATCGAAGCGTGCGCGAAATCGCGAATTTCCTCGAACCCGATCACGTCGGAGGCGAGGTGCGCGAGATCGCTGTGCACCGAACGAATCTGACGTTCCTCCTCGTGGCGCGATGCATTGGGTCGCCTTCCGGGAAACCACTGGATGTTCCAGAACGTCGCTGCAATCGGCTTCGAGGCGGCGGCTGATTCCTTCGCCTCACTCGGCAGCGTCGCATCCGTTTGCGCGGCACCGCGCACGGCACCGATGCAGAATATCGTGAGGGTCGCAAAAAGCCGGCGCATGCAGAAACGGTAAACGGACGAGGAAGGTGCCGAGAAGCTTGAGCTGTCAGCTGTGCCGCACGATTTGCGCGAGCTGCGCGCGCGCCGCGCTCTCCGCCGCGGCTGAGTCTTGATATCCCGCAGCGACAACTTCGAGCATCTGCGCGCCAAGGTCGCGTTTGCCGCGCCGCACGGCTTCGATTCTACCGCGTGCCGTCCAGTTCTCCTGATTCAAGTCGTGGAGGTCCGGGGCACTACCATCCCAGTAGCAATAGAAGACGTGCAGCGATTCTCCGCCGCTCTCGAAAACGTAAGACCTGATCGGCAACTGGACGCCGTTGACTTCCCAAATTCGATGGACGACGTCGCCGCGCTGCGTCATTCCGCTCGCGGGAAGACAAACGTCCGGACGATGGTTCTTCACGAAGAGCCCGGCGGTGCGACCAGGCAGCCAGCGAAAAAAATACATCGTCCAAGGGTGGCCGTCCTCCGCAGTCCAAGCGCCACCGCCACCTTCGTTGTAGCGCAAGAGCTCCTGCGCGCTTTCGGCGATCGGCACAGATTTCCAGGCTGAAGCTGTCTCTGGCCAGCCGACGGTCCAGGGCTTCATGCGGACGCTTCGCGCCTCGTGTATTCCATACCACAGCTGAGTTCCAAGTTCCGCCACAATCAGAGCAACAAGGATCGACGCGACGAGGAGGCGCGAAATCCGGCGCGGCTGCGGGGGAGCAACGGCTGATCGCAGCTGATCTTGTCGATCGCGCAGCATCAGACCGAGACCCCACAACGCGAACAAGCAGATCATAAGGATGCTCATCCCGGCCGGGTCGTGCCAGTTTTTGATCGATTGGGAGCCGTGCTCGGCACCGAGCCAGACAAGCAGGAATGTGCGGATCAGGTTGCAACCGAACGCGAGGCAGGCGCCGGCCATAACCAGCAGCACGCGACGCGTGAGAGAAAACGCGTAGAACTCGCCCAGAAAGAGCGAAACCATGAACGTCGCCTGAAGAGATCTGATGCCCGTGCATGCCTCATCGATTCCCACAAAGCCGGAGCCGACCTCGATCACATTCCCGAGCTGCACCGCTGAGATGCCGATCGCATTGAGAAATTCGACGTTGATGGCCGCGTCGGTTCGCATCAGCCCTTGGATAATCGCCTGTTCGAATTGTGTCGGCCACGGAACAGCCACGAGGAAAAACACGATTGGGAACGCGAAATGCCGTAGCCAGGCCGGTCCGCCCGCGAGATAAATCAATGCGCTGCTGATCGCGACGACGAGGAGCGCCATCATCCAGCTCAGCAGCCGCCAATCCGGGTTCGCCTCCTGGATAAGACGCACTGGCACGAGGAGGGCGGCGGCCACGATGATTACGCCCGTCATCGTGCAGCGGCGCCGCGGTTCGGTTGTCACCGGCGCGGTCTGCCATCGGCCCCAGAAGAGAAACGCCGTCAGGAAGGGGACGGTCCAACCATATCCGTATTGGGGATTGATGGTCCATTCGAAGCGCAGTCTTGAAGCGAGTTCGATCCAAAGCAATCCGAGCACCACGATCGCGAACCAACGGTCGCGGCGATCGGAAATAGCGGGCCCGGCGG
>DASYVG010000261.1:0-5118 GCA_035937255.1 Chthoniobacterales bacterium
CTCCGCTCAAATGTGAGACAGGATACCGAATTTCAGGCTCCAGCCTTCAGCGGAGTTGCTCTCAAAGTTTCGACGCACCAGACTCGGCACCTTCCTCGCTGATGCTACTCGCGGCGGCCGCTGTAACGGCACCTCAGCGTGCAACGGGCCATCGGCGCGCAGAAGCTGCTGGCAATCCGAAGCAACGCTGATCGAGAACAATCGGTTTAACCCGAGATTCGCGATTGCTTTCGGTTCGGCGGTGCTGACCCACCCCTATAGAGGAGCTGGCCCGGGTAGTCGTCTGAGCCTTGTACCAGACGGAAAAATGTCCTTCTGGCGCGGGAGCAGCTTCTCATGGAAGCATGCGGCGTCTGTGCTTCAGCGGCTCGCGGCGTAATCGGGCGGTGCTCATCGGCGGCCTGATGGTACTATTTCTGGCGATCCTGCCGCAGGCGGACGCGAAAACGCGCTCACGCCGGAAGCCCGCCATTTTTGCGGTTGTTGCGCTTCAGCCCTTCTCGCTCATGCAGTCCGCCGTCCACACCGTCGCTGCGCCCGTGACCTATAATGCGCCTCGCGTCCTTTCCGCCGCCGCCTCGGTCGATCCGATTCATGTGGCTTATTATGCTCCGCGGATTCGGCGTCCGGCACCGCCACGACCGCCACGCGCCCAGCCCGCGGATGAAGAACGCGAGGAAGCTAATCAACCGCCAGACGCAGATACAAACTTTGAGCTTGCCGGTGGCTCCCATCCGACGGTAGGGAGAAGCCGCGCGGTCCTGCGCGACGGGGTCGCATACGCGCCGGCCAACGCGCCCGCCAACGTTAAAAATGCGATCTGGGCGGCGAACGCTTTGCGGCGTAAGCCCTACGTCTGGGGAGGCGGTCACGGCTCATTCCAGGATTACGGCTACGATTGCTCCGGAACGGTTTCGTTCGCGCTGCATTACGCCGGTCTACTTTCGGCCCCAATACCTTCGAGCGATTTCATGCGCTATGGCGAGCGCGGTCGAGGCCGCTGGATTACCGTTTATTCGCGACCCGGACACACCTTTGCCGTGATCGCCGGATTGAGACTCGACACCACCGATTTCCGTTCGGGCGGCAATGTCGGACCGCGCTGGCACGAGGACGGTCGTGAGACATCGGGTTTCGACGCGCGTCATCCGGCCGGTCTTTGAAGTGCTCGCCGGCAGTGCGGACTTGTCGTTTAGGTCTTCTGGTCGCACCGCTACTTGAATGCGGCTGAGCTTCGCGGTTCAATAAGCGAACGGGCAAGATCGACACGGACGATTCGCCGCGGCCACGAGTCACGGCCGAAACAAAAAGAAGCTGCACGACGAGCGCGCCGCGCTGGATGAGCGACTGAAACCGGCCGGAATCAATCCGTAGCCGTCGCATAGTCTTACCCGTCACCGACCAAAAAACCGTCGGAGACGAGAACGGCGATTTTTGAATCCAAATCAGCCAGCAGCCGCATCTCACTCCCGTAACCGACATCCTATGCACACGATCACGATCCGGCCCTTCGCGGCCTTAAAACTCCTGACTTTTGCCAGCCTCGCCCTCGTCGGCGGCTGCCACATACCTGGTGTTCCGGGGAACGGCGACATCACCAGCGAAACGCGCACCGTGACCGAGTTCTCTGCCGTCGAAGCGGGTGGCATGTTCGACATTCAATGGAACAACGGGCCGGCCAGCGCGGTCGTGACCACTGACCAGAATCTGCTTTCGCGTATCACGACAAAGGTCGAACACAAAACCCTGCGAATCGATTGGGACACGCAATTGCGTCCGACTAAAGGAATTAGAATCAAGCTCACGAGCGCTGCGCTAACGGGCGTTGAACTGAACGGCGCCGTCCGCTTCGCCGCCGCGAAACTGTCGGGCGACACGCTTTCCATCGAAGGCAATGGGGCGACGCGGATCGCGCTCGATGGAACCATTGCAAATCTGACGACGAGCCTTAATGGCGCCAGCCGCCTGGACGCGGAAAACCTTCAGACGCGCAGTTGCGAGATGTCGATCAGCGGTGCGGGCCGCGCGGACGTGACCGCGACGGAAACGTTAAGGGTGGCGATTTCTGGCGCAGGCAAAGTCACCTATGCAGGCAACCCGCCGACAATCGAGAAAAACATCAGCGGCGCCGGCAGCATAAAGCGGCGGGAATAACGGGCGAGGCGGCGGAACCTATCCGTGGCAGCCACGCAAGAGCGCGAGCAGAATGAGCGTGCCGATCAGCGAGACGGCAAGTGATCCGAGGCAGCCAAGCCGGTTCGAGAAGAAGGCAAACATCAGCCAATTATCGCAGGTGCTCACCGCCATGGGAAGTCGCGGCCCGCGGCTAGCTCTGATGGATCCTCGGGCTCGGTGGCTCGCTTCTGAATCGCCGTATTTCTCTGGAAGCGCGCCTGCGCCTTGCAGAAACTGCCGTCATGACCGAGCGGCGGGCGGACACAAGCGACGAGGGTTTTTCCTACAACACCCATCTTAACGTCCTGCATCCGCCACTGGAGGTGATCGACGTGCCACGGCTGGTCGATCAATGGGAGCAGCAGTGGTATAACCAGACCCTTTGCCAGGTCGATGAATCAGTCGTTAGGCTGGGCGTTGTTGAAGGCGAATACCACTGGCACAAACACGAGAACGAAGATGAGTTTTTCTACGTCGTGAGCGGGCGCTTTCTGATCGACCTCGAGGATCGCACCGTCGAACTCACGGCCGGCAAAGGGGTCGTCGTGCCGAAAGGCGTCAGGCATCGGCCGCGTGCGCCCGAGCGGACGGTGATCCTGATGGTGGAACGCGCCGGGATTGTGCCGACCGGAAGCAGCTAGGAATCGGCCTCTTTGCTAGAACCCGCTTCCAGCAGGCGCACTCGCCGATCGAGGTAAGGCAGGCGAATCGTGAGCGTGAGCCCTTTGCCGTCGTGGCTTTCGATTGAAAGCTCGCCGCCATGTTCGCGCACGATTCGCCGGACGATGAGCAAACCCAACCCCGAGCCACTCGTCTTAGTCGTGAAGTAAGGCTCGAAGGCGTGGCTCACATTCTCCGCTGACATGCCGCCGCCCGTGTCGGTGAAACTCACCAGCACGTGCGTGTCGTCGAGATCGGTGCGGATGCGCAGAATGCCGCGTCGCTTCATCGCCTCGAAGCTGTTCTTGATTACGTTGTAGAACACCTGCTTCATCTGGTCGCGGTCCAGCTCGAGCGGCGGGAGATCCGAGCGCAGTTCCTGCTCGACGACAATGTCGCGATCCTGGATCTCCGGCGCGAAAAAGCGGACCGCTTCGTCCAGAATCGCGTTCACATTTTCGCGTTGCAGCTGTGGCTTTGAAGGCCGAATCGCGCGCAGAAATTGCGTCACGATCGAATCGAGCCGGCTGATCTCAGAGCGCGCGATGTCGATCGATTCCTGCAGCGGCCCGCGCGTCGCCGTGTCCAATTTCTTCGCCTGCCGTTCCATGAGCTGGAGATGGATGTGAAGCGAGTTCAACGGATTGCCGATCTCGTGCGCGACGCCCGCCGCCAGCAGCGTGAGTGCATTCAGCCGCTCCGATTCGATTGTCTTTTCCGTCGAGCGGCGGCTCTCGGTAATATCGCGCAGGATCATCGCATGCCCGGCCGGCTGGCCAATCTCCGGCACGGAAGCAACCTCTGTCTTCCGCGGCTCGATCATCAACGGGACGATGTAGAAATTAATAAACCGGTTTGCGGGATAGAAGATTTCCATGTCCCGGCTGACGGCGCCTTCCGCGCGCGAAAGGGAGGACCAATCAAGTCCCGGCACGCGTTCGTCGAGGCGCTTTCCGATGGAACCTTCATTTTCAAACCCGAACATTTCGCAGGCCGCATCATTGACGTAGGTGATCCGACCCATCGCATCGGTGACGATAATGCCTTCCTGAATGGCATTGAAGACGGTCTCGATGAGCCCCTTCTCCTGAGCCAGGCGGAGCAGATAATTCCGCACTTCATCCGGCCCGATCCGGCCCAGTCGCTCGATCAGTTTGTCGAGGAAGCCCGATTTCATCGCGCGCAATCTTAGGCGACGATAATAAAGTCGCCAATTACGGAGCAGTTCTGGCCTGGAGAGCGCAGTACACAAAAAAGGCGGGATCATTGATCCCGCCCTCTAGGAGCAGCAATTCGTTAGTGCACGGGCTGGCGCTCGGCGCGCTCTTCGCGGCGCGCTCCATCGCCGGCCTCTGCGCCGCCTTCTCCGTCCCCCGCGCCGTCCGCTTCCGCGCGTTCTTTGAGGGCCGCTCTGCGGCTCAATTTCACGCGACCCTTGTCATCAATACCGATGCACTTGACCCAAATCATCTCGCCGATCTTTGCTACGTCTTCGGTGCGCTTGACTCGGAAATCAGCGAGCTCCGAAATGTGCACGAGCCCGTCCTTGCCGGGGAAGACTTCGACGAAGGCGCCGAACTCTTTGATCGAAACAACCTTGCCGTGATACGTCTGGCCAACCTCGATCTCGCGCGACATGCCGCCGATGATTTCCTTCGCGCGCGCCATGCTTTCGGGGCTCGTCGCATAGATGTGCACGGAGCCATCGTCTTCGATATTAATCTCCGCGCCGGTCTCGGCGACGATGCCTTTGATTGTCTTGCCGCCGGGTCCAATGAGCGCGCCGATCTTCTCAGGATTGATTTTGATTGTTTCGATCCGCGGGGCGTACTTGCTCAGGTCGGCGCGAGGTTTATCAATGGTACTCGCCATGATCCCGAGGATCTTGGTGCGCGCTTCTTTCGCGCGGAAGGTCGCCTCGGCCATGATCTTGTGGCTGACGCCCGGCAATTTCAGGTCGAGTTGGAACCCCGTGATGCCCGCTTCCGTGCCGCAAAGTTTGTAATCCATGTCGCCGAAATGATCTTCGGAGCCAATGATGTCGGTGAGCAGCTCGTAGCGTTTCACTTCCCCGCTTTCGCCGAATTCTGAAACCAGGCCAACGGAAATCCCGGCGACCGGAGTCTTGATTGGCACGCCGGCATCCATGAGCGCGAGCATTCCACCGCACACGCTCGCCATCGAAGTCGAGCCGTTCGATTCCATCACTTCACTAGAAATGCGAATCGCGTAACGGAAATTTTCCGAGCTTGGAACAACTGGCTCAAGCGAACGCTCGGCAAG
>DASYVG010000262.1:0-1641 GCA_035937255.1 Chthoniobacterales bacterium
TCGAGAGGCATCGGCGGGGCGCTCGACGATTTTGAATTGCGGTCTGCGCCACCCAAGCATTTCCCGCAACGCTTCCGTTCCTCGTGCTCCAGTCGTTGCCGCGTGCGTTATTTGTCCTCCGAACAGGTGAACTTCGCCGTCTTGCTTGTCATGCGACTGCAGGCGCAGAACGAGATTTGCGTCCGCCAGACACTCCAGCGGGATCACATCAGCCAAACCAAGGTCGCCCAATGTGCCGCGAGAGTCGTTCCGCGATTGTGGCGTCCACGGTCCTAGTAACGCCTGCACGGCCGCACCGAAGGCAGAGAGATCGAACGGTTTGTCGATAAACTGCAAGGCGCCTCCGCTTTTCCTCTGCACGATGAAATCAGGCGGCACGCCGGCCGCGATCACCAAGACTCGCGCTTCCGCGTGAGCGCTTCTGAGTCGCTCGAAAACTTCGACGATCCGCGGATGGGGCGGGTCGAAGTCGACGATGATCAACTCCGGCCGAATTTCGTCTGCGGCCACCTCGGCCGCCTCGAGCGTGCGGGCGATTTGGGCGGTGTGGTCCGGTGCGAATTTCTTAAGCGCCAGACCGATCGCGACGGCCAACGCGTCATAGTCTTCGACCAGGAGAATCGCAGGCCTCGACGCAGTCCCGGTGGGTTTTGGGATCGAAGGAGGCACAGGATACGGGATAATCAGAGTCGAGGGTACGGAGGCCTGCTGGCACGGTCAAAGCAAAGGAGGCGCAAGTTGCATGCCCGACGCCTAACGAACGGGCGTTTTACGCCTTGTTATTCGAAGCGCAACGCCTCGATCGGGTCGAGTGCCGCCGCCCGGTAGGCGGGGTAAAACCCGAAGCCAATCCCGATGCCGGAGCAGACGACGAGCCCGGCGATGGCCCAGCCGAACGGAAAGATCAGGTCAACCTTGAGCCAGAGCGCGAGCAAATCGCCGCCAATTACGCCCAATAGGATCCCAAGAACGCCGCCCGCCTCGGAGATGAAAACCGCCTCCGTTAGAAACTGCCGCAGAATATCGCGGCTCCGCGCGCCGATCGACTTGCGCACGCCGATCTCTTTCGTACGTTCTGTTACGCTCACGAGCATAATATTCATGATCCCGATGCCGGCGGCGACGAGGGCGATCAAGCTGATGACAAAGGCGCCGATGCGCACCACGCCCGCGACGGAAATAAACGCGCTTTTCAGAGAGTCATTCGAGTAAATCTCGAAATCATTTTCCTGGTTTGCGCGCAGACCGCGCGCAATGCGCATCGCGCCCACGGCGCGATCCATCGTGCGATTATACGTTTCTTCCGAGAACGATTGCGTCGCGATATTCACGCTCCGTTTCGCCTCACCGAAGTTTTCGAAAAAGCGCGTGATCGGTATGACGCAGATGTCATCCTGACTCTGGCCAAAGGCGGTTCCTTTTTCGCCGAGACAACCAATGATAGTAAACGTGTGGCCGCTCAGCTTGATCACTTTTCCCAGTGGCGACTCATGCGGGAAGAGCCGCTTCTCGATCACCTTGCCGATGACGACCACGCTGCGCGCGAACTGCACATCTTCGTCGGTGATATTACGGCCGTAGGCGAGCGTGTAAGAGTTCGCGGTCAGGAAACTTCGGTTGGTTCCGGCGACGGTCAGGCTG
>DASYVG010000263.1:0-2744 GCA_035937255.1 Chthoniobacterales bacterium
AGTCAATTAATCAGATAGCGCGTGTTTATTTGAGGAGGTTTCGTTTTGTCTTGTATCATACTCTATAGCCTCTATAGCCGACAAAATTGTCGCCATAGTCACATGATCAGGAAGCTATCGCGCGCGGTTTTGCGCAGCCAAAGCAAGACGAAGATTCTCATTTTTTTGATCCTATGTTTCCGGTCAATCACTTTCGCTGAGGACTTCAGAGCGATTGATGGGAAAGAATACAAAAACGTCACAGTAAGCCGAGTCGAACCCGACGGCATTGTGCTTATAACCAGTTCGGGAATCTCGAAAGTCTACTTCACTGAGCTGCCTAAAGAGGTTCAGGAACGTTTTCATTACGACGCCGCGAAGGCCGACGTATACTCGGCCGAACAAATTGCCGGTGGAGAGGCTTTTCGAAAGCAGCAAGAAGAAGTACGACGGAAACTGGCCCAGGAAAAAAACAAATATTGGATCGGACAAGAACCGCTCAAAAACCAGCAGGACAAGCTTCGGATAGGCGCTGCCTTTGTCGCTGTTCGCGGCCAACAAGTCGAAGTGATCACTCACGGCGCGCAGGTGGACATCACAAAACATCTCGCACTCGGCAACGTGACCGTGGTCGATTTTTATGCGGACTGGTGCGGCCCGTGTAAACAGCTCTCGCCAGGCTTGGAGCAGATGGCAAAAGCCGATCCGGAGATCGTGCTGCGTAAGATCGACATCGTCGATTGGAACACAGCGGTAGTGAAGCAATACAACATCCATTCGATTCCGCAGGTTAACGTTTACAATCGCGGGGGCCATCTCGTCGGCACCGTTGTCGGCGCCAAGGTCGAAGAGGTTAAGCATTACGTAGCGCAAGCGAAAACCAGCGGCTGATGGTCGCGTCGCGGCAAGATCGACATCGCGCGTCACACCATAGGCAGTGGCTTGACTGGTTAAGCCAGTCGAGTGGTAGCCGGTGCAAAACGTCGCTGCTGAAAGGATGCATATACGTGACTCACGTATAGCAAGCATTGCGAGCTGTCTCTCATCCCAGGCAGTGGCCAATCGCTGCCACGACGGACAGGGCGAGACCAACGAATCCAAGCGGGGACGCAATCCGGTCTTGCCGTAATGCGCCGCCGCCGCGCGCGGCGAGCCATGCAGTACCCTTCGCGGAGGGCGCCCACGGCGCGCCGCTGGAGTTGTTGGGCGGCTTGCGGCGCTGTACTCTGCTGTTTTGGCATCGCCGTTGTCTGCCAGCTCGCCGCCTGACATTTGCCCTCTCGTTTTAAAAACGTCCCGGCGTTGAGGTAGTTGGGGAGACCTGCTTGTTTGCCTCAAGATTTCGCTGGCGCTCGCAATGTTTCGGCTGTGGATTCTCTCCATGACCAAACGCGCACTTTTTGCCGTTGTCGGATTGCTCAGTCTTTGCCTTCCCTTGTTCGCGCAGCAGACGCAACGCTCGGAACAATTCCAATCTGATGGCAGCACGCTGAATCGCTCATTTCTCCGGCTCCCGTCGCTCACGCTCGCAGATCGACAGCTTTTCTCGTTCTCGAGCGCATTCGGCTGGATGGATGCGACGACGCCTGATTTTCTTCCGGCTTTCAGTCCGCTGGAGCCGCAGAGAGTCGCTTTCCCGACTATGCCCGGCGGCAGGAGTTCATCCAACAGGGTCGTGGATATGCGGACCGATTCGAGTTATGCCGGAGGAGAAATGGGCTTTCTTTACGGAAGGTCGACCGGCAAATACGGTGGCGATTACAGCCGGGGGTACGTGATCGGTGAAGTGGGAAATGATAAAATTCACATCACCGTGGGCGCGTCGTACGAGGAATCGAACGGGCGGGTTCCGCGCTTCGGCCGTTAGCTCCGCTGCGGCGCAAAGCTGAGCGGCGCACAACACGACCGCCTCTGGGCGAAAGTTGCATCTTCGGGCGCTTGCCGCCCATACCGGATCTCGCGCGAAACCTCGGAAAACGAGGCAACGGGGAGCAGTCGCTTGAGAAAAAGCCCCGGCTTGGGTGTGCATCTCCGGTGTTTTCGGTATCGCAGTGGCCTGCCAGCTCATCGCCTGCCATTTGCGTTTCAGAAACGTGCCAGTGTTGAGGTAATTGGTGACCTTTTTCGTTCCGTCCTTCTCACTCGTCGCCACCAGACGGTAGGCAACGATAGCGGTGTCGCCGTATTGCCAGATGCGAATGGATCGATCCAGGGTTTTACCGCGGAGAACGCAGAGCGGGAATTAAAATTCATAGAGGGAAATAAGGTCTTCTCCAGTTTCTAGGATTCCAGATTCGTCCTGTTTCTCTCTGCGCACACGGCGTTCTCTGCGGTGGTCGGCCTCGGATGTTAAGAGGCCATTTGCTCCATCGCCTTTTGCATTTCCTCCGGACCGACATCCCTGACGTGCGTGCCGACCGACCAATGATGACCGAAAGGGTCTTCCAGTTTGCCATAGCGATCGCCCCAGAACATGTCATCGAGCGGCATCGTGACCTTCGCGCCCGCGCGCACCGCCTGCTCGAAGACGGCATCCGCGTTCTCGACGTAGAGATGGATGGTGACCGGTGAACCCTTGAGAGATTTCGGACCTAAGGAGCCCCAGTCTGGCATCTCGTCGGCGAGCATCACGACCGAATCTCCGATGCGGATGCTGGCGTGCATCAGTTTCCCGTCCGAGGCCGGCATCCGGCTGAGCTCGACCGCGCCGAACGCCTTCCGGTAGAATTCGATCGCATCGGCCGCGCCGGCACAAACCAGATGCG
>DASYVG010000264.1:0-2005 GCA_035937255.1 Chthoniobacterales bacterium
AGATTCCAGGCTTGTTCGACGTTCCGGAGAGCCCATCCACAGACGAAGCGATCGCGCGCCCGGGGAGGATGGTCACCTTCAGCCAGATCATCTCCGCCACTTGCCGAATCTACGGTCGCGGTTTCAAACAATTCTTCGCGCTCGCGCTCCTGGTAGGCATTCCATCGCTCGCGTTGCAGACGAGTCTCGCGTTCGTCAATTTTTCCGAGAAGAACGCTCCGGTCGGGAGGACGCCGCTCGCCAGCGCGGTTGCAGTTGTGGCGCTGGTCATAACGCTCGTCAGCTGGCCAATCTTTATCGCGGGTATTCAGCTCATCTCCGGTGAAATTTTGGCCGGTCGTACAATCTCGCTGCGCGAAGTCTTGCGCCGCGCCATCCAGTTTTGGCCTCGGACTGCGAGACTCTCTGCCTTGGTCTACGGGAGCTTCGCCTTTTGGACGTTCATTCCGTTCGTCACGATTCTATCACTCGTCGGCGCGGGAGATGTCTCTCTTTTCGCGCTCGCTTTGGCGATCTTGATCCTGGGGTTGCAAGTGTACATGACAGCGCGGCTATTTGTGAACTTCATGTTCTGGCAGCAGTCGGCAGTGCTGGCGAACCAGGAAGGAGTAAATGCTCTGATCGAGAGTCGGGAATTGGCGCGCAGCCAGCCGACGGCGCCTCGATTACAGCGGCCTCTCTATCGCGGTGCGATCGTCGCCTCGCTCTGGTTGCTGTTGCTCCTGGCGCTCAGCGCGGGCGTGGAATTGCCCTTTCTCCTTTTTCGGATGCGCGGTGTCACGACCGTCGAACAAGCGACTGCTCTCGTGCAGACGTTCCTCAACGCAACAACTCCGGACTCGATAACGCTGGTAACTTACGTCTTCAGCATGGTCGTGCACGCGCTTCTGCGACCGCTTCTGGGGATTGCTTTTGTCGTGCTCTACTTCGACGCGAAGGCTGGCCTTCCAGCCGGATCCACGCAAGACTAAGTAAGCCCAACGTACGGCAGCAGTCCGTGCCGTCCGCCTTCCCGGCCAAATCCGCTCTCCTTGTAGCCTCCGAAGGGGCTGGTCGGATCGAATTTGTTGTAGGTGTTCGCCCACACGATCCCCGCGCGCAGCTCGCTTACGATTTTGAAAATCTTGCTGCCTTTATCCGTCCAGACGCCGGCGCTTAACCCGTAAGGCGTATTGTTCGCGCGCTCGATCGCTTCTTCCGGCGTCCGAAATGTCATCACACTGAGCACCGGTCCGAATATCTCTTCCTGCGCGATGCGATGAGACGCCGTAACGCCGGTGAAGAAGCTTGGTGGATACCAGTAACCTTTCTTCGGCAAACGGGCGGGCGATTGCACCAGCTGCGCACCCTGCTGCAAACCGCTCTCCACCAGTTCGCAAATCTTATCCAGCTGCCCGCGCGAATTGATCGCGCCGATGTCGGTATTCTTATCGAGGGGATCGCCGACCCGCAACGTGGCGATACGGTCCCGCAGTTTGCGGATGACCGCCGGAAAAACGCCTTCCTGCACGAGCAAACGGGAGCCGGCGCAGCAGACATGCCCTTGATTGAAGTAAATTCCTGCGATGATGCCCTCGACGGCCTGATCGATGGGCGCGTCTTCAAAAATGATATTCGCGGCCTTGCCACCGAGCTCGAGCGTGAGCTTCTTCCGCGTGCCCGCGACGGCTTGCGTCAGCAGCTTGCCGACCTGCGTGGATCCGGTGAATGCGATCTTGTTGACGTCGCGGTGCTCCACCAGCGCTTTTCCTGTCGCGCCCGCGCCGGTGATAATGTTCACGACGCCTTCCGGCAACTCTGCCTGCTGGAAGATCTCGGCCAGATGCAGCGCAGTGATGCTGGTGGTCTCGGCGGGCTTCAGAACGCAGGTGTTTCCGCTCGCGAGCGCCGGCGCCAGTTTCCACGCGGCCATCAAGAGGGGAAAGTTCCAGGGAATGATCTGGCCTGCGACCCCAAGCGGCTCCGCCGTGCGTCCGGGAAAGGCGTATTGAAGCTTATCCGCCCA
>DASYVG010000265.1:0-6582 GCA_035937255.1 Chthoniobacterales bacterium
TGACGAGGTTTCTTTCGAAAGAATATTTCACCAGAAATACCACGCCGAGGAAGAGGACAAATCCACCCAACCACGCGAACATCTTCACGCCCATGAACGCTTCCCAATCGATTGTTTCGAGCCAACTCGGAGCAGCTGCGACAGGCGGCGTTTGAGCAGGAAAACTCGCCGGCTCAGCGAGTTTTGCGGTCGGGGAAGGCGGAGGAGGCGGCGGCAAGATCGGGATCGGCGGCAGCGGGGGCGGCTGCGCTGCGCGTGGTATTACGGACGCAGCGGCGGCAGTCGGTTCGGTCGCTTCCAACGCGGTGACGCGTCGAGTCAGCTTCCCGAGTTCCGCGGCGATCGCGTCGAGCCTCTTAAGGCAAACAAGCGAAAGAATGAAGCCGAGTGCGGCGAGACCGCCGAGGATCAGGAGCGACTCCACCGGTTCAGCGTGAGGGACTAACGCCCCTTAAGCGAAGCAAAATCAGAGACCAGTGGGATGATCGATAAACTCCCAAGGCAGATTGAAGCGCTCCGCCAGGTGCGCGGCGAACGCCTTCACTCCGAAGGTTTCGGTCGCGTAGTGGCCGCCGAGCAAGAGGTTGATCTGAAGTTCTTCGGCCGCGATCGCAGCCCAATGTGGCGCCTCACCTGTGATAAAGGTGTCCACGCCCTCGCGGGCAACGCCGTAGATTTCGCCGCCCGCACCGCCGCTCACGACGCCGATCATTTTCGGCTCAGCCGGTCCAGCAGCGAACATTTTGACCGGACCGCCTAACGAGTTCTCTAGTCGTTTGACGAGTTCGTCGCGAGAACCGTTTCCGCATGCGCGTAGCCCGATCGGCTGCCCTTTCGCCTCGAAAAACGGCTCCGTGTTCTTCAGCCCAAGCACAGCGACCAGTTGGGCGTTATTGCCGACGACCGGATGCAGATCGAGCGGCAGATGCGCGCTGTAGATGGCAAGGTCATGGCTCAAGGCGAGCTTAATCTGCGCGTGCCAGGCGCCGGTGATGGGACGAAGGCCGGGCCAGAACATCCCGTGATGAACGACGAGAAAATCTATGCCGGTTTGCGCAGCCGCGGCGATGGACCGGCTTGAAGCATCGACGGCCGCGCCGATCTTGTGCACCTCTCCGCCATTCTCCAATTGGAGACCGTTCAGCGAGTTTTCGTAGTCCTGAATCGTGCCGATCCGCAGGTACTCGTCAGCATAGCGAACGAGTTCCGTCAGTGCTGCCATTGCGTTAAGATCAACTCTTACGGGCACGGCCGGCGATCGCGATCATGAACGCCAGCATCCCGACGCCGAAGAGCACGTGGAAATAATCGATCCTCTTCCCGTGCGAGACGCGCAGAACTTCCGCGCAGACCATGAGGAGAAAAGCGATGCCTGCGAGAACCAATGCGATCTTCGAGCTCGTAGAAGAGTCCATACGGCATCATCTCCGCACCGCCGTGAGCGCGACAAGCGCAAACATTCTTCCACCGACGACTATGCTTGACGAATTCTGCGACTGTGGAGACGCTAAAAGCGAGCTACAGCCGCACGAATGACTCAATTGGAATACACCGACGCACCATCAACAGCGCCTTCAGCCGGACCAGCGCAACCAGCGCCGTACCCGGGCAACACCGATTCGGCGGAAGGACAGGCGAGCGACGCTGTCGCGGTGATGCTGAGCGTGATTCCCGGTTTGGGGCACGTCTACAAAGGCTACCGACTGATCGGCCTCGTTTTCGTGGTTGGTGCGCTCGTGGCTCTTCTGCTCGGAGCGCTGGCGGCCACGGCGACGGCCGGTTTCGGGCTGGCGTTGATCCCGATCTACTGGTTCGCGGTCATGTTCCACGTCTACGGGATCGAAGATCGCGCCGTCAGCGATAAGCCGGACGAAGGCGAGCAATACTGAGGTCGTTAGGCCGAAAACGGTGCCGGTTCGCTGCCGCGGACGGCCGCGTGAATTTCCAGCAGGATTTCGCGCAAGCCGTATCGGAATGACCAGTCCGGGTAATGCGCCTGAAATTTGCGCACATCGCTGATCCACCAGATGTGATCGCCGATTCGGTTATTCTCTTCGTACGTCCAACTCAACTTTCGGCCGCTGATTTCTTCGCACGCCTGGATCGCCTCGAGCATCGAGCAATTGCTGTGGCGGCTGCCGCCGATGTTGTAAACCTCGGCAACGCGTGGAGCACCGATGAAGGCGACGAATGCTTCGACCAGGTCGTAGCTGTGGATGTTATCGCGCACCTGTTTTCCGCCGTATCCGAAAACGCGGTACGGTTTGCCGCTCACGGCGCATTTCATCAGATAAGAAAGGAACCCGTGCAGCTCAGTTCCGGCGTGCGCCGGGCCGGTCAGGCAACCGCCGCGAAAACAAACGGTCGGCATGTTGAAGTAGCGGCCATATTCCTGCACGAGGATGTCAGCCGCGACTTTCGAAGCCCCGAAGAGCGAATGTTTTGTCTGATCGATGCTCATCGTCTCGGAAATGCCGGGCTCGTATTCGTGACCCGGCTCAATTTCCCAACGCAGTGCGAGTTCGCGTAGCGGCAACCGATTGGGAGTGTCCCCGTAAACTTTATTGGTCGAGGTAAAGATGAACGGTGCTTCCGGAGCCGACTGTCGAGTGGACTCCAGCAGATTCAGTGTGCCATTCGCGTTCACGGTGAAGTCCGTCTGCGGGTCGCGTGCCGCCCAGTCGTGTGATGGCTGCGCCGCCGTGTGAATCACAGCCGCGATGGTTTTTCCATGACGCGCGAAGAGATCGGCGACCGCCAACGCGTCCCTGATGTCGATCTCGTGGTGTTCGTAACCGCGAATCGTTTCGATCAGGTGATCGCGCGTCCGGCGGGTCGAGGCCTCCGCGCCGAAGAAGCGGCTGCGCATATCGTTATCGATGCCCACCACGCGATAACCATCACGTGCGAAACGCTCCACCGTCTCTGAACCGATTAAGCCCGCGGAACCAGTAACGATGACAGCCCGCGTCATAACATCCGATTAGTTACCGATGATCCAGGTGACCCGCGCGGCTGTCGCCCCCACGCGCCCGGCCGGGAACGAACGGTCGCCCGCAATCAACTTCTCGATCAGTTCCACCTGTTTCGCGGCGTTGACGAGGAAGCAGACCTCGCGCGCCGCGTCGAGGAGCGGAAAGGTGAAGGTCAGCCGCCACGCGGACAATTTCGGAACGTAATTTGCGACGACTCTGCGCGCTTGTTCCTCCAGAGCGGCAGTCTCCGGAAACAGAGACGCGGTATGTCCGTCATCCCCCACCCCGAGGAGAACCAGATCGTGCCGGTAAATTGCTTCATCTCGCTGCGCGGCGAGTTGGTCGAGCGTCTGCTCATATTCATCGGCTCCGATTTGCGGGTCCAATTCGCCCCGCATTCGAACGACGGAAGCATCGGGAACATCTGCGGGCTCGAGCAAGGTTTCGCACGCCATTCGAAAATTGCTCTGTGGATCCTCGGGAGGCACGCATCGTTCGTCGCCGAAAGTGACGAGCACGCGTTCCCACGGCAGCTCGCGCTCTGCCGCCAGCGTTTCGTAAATCGGGCGCGGAGTGTTTCCACCCGACAGCGCGATGCGAAACTCATTTCGCTCAGCCAGGGCCGCTCGCGCTCGCTCCAAAATGAACTGCGCGGCGTCTTCCACAAATCGCCCCGACCGAATGATCTCGCGCTGCCTGGAGCGCTGGTCTTCGCCGTTCAAACTGCGCAATGCGTTTGCCCGCGCTTCTCCAGATAGCGCTGGTGATACTCCTCAGCACGATAAAATTTTGGAGCGGGCTCGATCAAAGTTACAATCGGTCGGCGGAAACGCCCGCTGCGTTCCTGGGCCGCTTTCGAAGCTTCCGCGGCGGATTGTTGCGCGGGCGAATGATAGAAGATTACCGAGCGATACTGATCGCCCACGTCCGGTCCCTGTCGGTTCAACGTGGTTGGATCGTGATTCGCCCAAAAAGTTTCCAGAATTTTGTCGTAACTAATTCGCGCCGGATCGAACTCAACTTCGACAACTTCGGCGTGGCCGGACTTGTGTGAGCAAACGTCCTCATAACTCGGATTCTCCGTGGTGCCGCCAGCATAACCGACGGCCGCTGTGACGACGCCGTCGAGGTTGCGAAATGTTGCTTCGACTCCCCAGAAGCATCCAGCGCCAAACGTGGCTTTTTCCGTCTTCATCTTGCACGATGAAACGGGACAGAGCGCAACGCAAGGCGGTGATTCCCACGCTTATGACGTGGCTCATTGCGCTCTCCCGAAATGGCCCGCGAACAATCGTGCGGAGACAAGCGCGATCGTTCAGCCGCGCTACATCACCATGCCGCCATCGACCACCAGCACCTGGCCCGTGATGAACCTGGCTTCAGCCGAAGCCACGAAGGCCACGGCGTTCGCGATGTCATCCGGGTGACCGAGCTGTCCGAGCGGCACTCTACTGATGATATTCTGGCGCACTTCTTCCGATAAGACCGACGTCATATCGGTTTCGATCAAACCCGGTGCAATCGCGTTCACTGTGATTCCGCGACTGGCGAGCTCGCGCGCGAGCGACTTCGTCAAGCCGATCAAACCTGCTTTGCTCGCGGCGTAGTTCGCCTGGCCCGCATTCCCGATCAAACCGATGACGGACGCGATATTGATGATGCGCCCGCTCCGTTGTTTGATCATTGGGCGCATGATCGCTTGCGCAAAGTTAAAGGCGCCTTTGAGGTTTGTGTCGATCACTACATTCCAATCTTCGAGCGACATGCGCATGCTGAGGCCATCGCGGGTGACGCCGGCGTTGTTAATGAGGATATCTACGCGGCCGAATTCCTGCAGAATCTGCGCGCCGGTTGTCTGCACGGCCGCATGATTCGCCACATCAACCGCATAAGCCCGCGCAGTCTCGGTTCCAGCGGCATTGATTTCGTCCGTCGTTTTACGCGCATTCGTCTCCGTGCGGCTGACGCATGCGACGCGGGCACCTTCGCTTGCCAGTCGCACGGCTATGGCATGGCCGATTCCGCGCCCGGCGCCCGTCACGATTGCCACCTGATCATCGAATCTCATTCTAAACTTTAACCCAGCGTCTCACCTTGGCGCTGTGCGCGATGGCATCGAGAACGCGCCGACAGTGAGCGTGCGTCTGGTCGTCATGGATGAAGCGATCGGGCAGAGAAGTGCCATTTAAATTCCCACGCGTGCCGAACTCAAGGTCAAACGCCAGCGGACGCGGGCATTCGTTTCGTTAAGCACGACTGCGCGCAGCCGCGCATCGAACAGATTGGATCCGCGTTAGAACGAGAAGACGCGGAGGAATGCCACCTCGATGGCGAGTGCCTCCTGAATGTTGCGACCCAGTTGATCTCGCAGATCCTCAACCCGGCGGATCCGGCGCAAAATCTCCGGCGCCGTCAGCCGTTCGGAGATCGCTGCGGTGACGATCCGCGCCCTCGGCAATTCGCTGCGTTCAATTCCAGTCTTCGCCCGCAAAATTTCTCCCCACCAGAGAAGTAACGTTTCAATTAATGTTGCGCGTCGTTGTACATATACGCTTTCGGCGAACGCTTTGTAATGCTGATCACGATCGTCCAACCAGGTGCCATCAGTTGTATTTTTGTAACGCGTTTCCTCACGTTTAAGCGATTCGCTGGCTTCCTCCTGAATCGCGTTGCGCGCGTGCGCGAGGAGCCGCTGGAAACCTTGCGAAAGCCGATAAGCGAGTTGAACTCCGCCGGCGTTTTCATGAGCAACCGTCGCTAGCAGCTCGATCAACTCCTGTTCCTCAGACGACGGCGTTGCGACCGGCACGGGCGAGAGCGTAATAGTAACGCAGCGCGAAAGAACCGTATCGGGCAGAGCTTCCGGTAACGTGCTCAGGAGCAAGAGGAGCGAATCCTGCGGCGGCTCTTCCAATGTTTTCAGGAACGCATTCGCGGCCTGCGGCTGAAGGCGATCAGCGTCAATCACGATTGCGAGTTTTTTCCGACCGGCCACCGCCCGAAACTGCAGCGCCTGTTCCAGCTGCCGAATCTGATCGATCAAGATCCGCCGTGATTTTGATTCCGGCTCGGCTACATACACCCCCGGCGGAGCCGACGTGAAAACGGCATCGGCGTCCGCGCCATTCGTCAGTTGCGTGAGGTCCGCGGCGAGTGCGCGTTTGCCGCTGCCAGGCGGACCCGTAATGAGATAGGCGTGCGCCAGCCGGCCTTGCGAGTGAGCCCGCCGCAGGTATCCAAACGCACTCGCGCGCGAAAAAGCCATTACCCTGAGAGCGCGCCCGGCGCAGTGCAGGCTGAACCGAGGATCGACGCGAATCGGCTCCCGACCTCCCGCCAAACTGCCAGCTCCACTTCGTCCGCGGAAGCTCTTCCATCGAGGGTGCGGATGCGAGCTGGCTCGGCCGCCGCCAGCTCACGGTAGGCGAGACAGACACGCTCATAGAATTCCGCCGGCTCCTGTTCCATGCGATCGGGATGACCCACTGGTCGAACTCTTCGCAAGATGCGCGCTCTCGCGGTCGGCACGTCGATATCGAGCACAAACGTCAGGTCCGGCAGTGTCACTCCGGCGGCGAATAGATTTAGTGAGGAGACTTCCCTCGCG
>DASYVG010000266.1:0-2610 GCA_035937255.1 Chthoniobacterales bacterium
TTTGCTCCCAGTTTTGCCCGACCTCTCGCGTCTTCCACAACGTGTTTCCGGCAAAGAAAAGCAGGTGCGGATCGAGCGGTGAAAAAACGACCGGCTGTGTGCGTAGCATCCGAAAATTCGGGGAACGCAATGGGACCGGCAAAATATCCTGCGCCTGTCCGGTGCGGCGGTCGAAACGAGATAACTTTCCGCCATACACGATGTCTGGGTCGAGCGGGTCGGCCACGACGTAGCCGTATTCTTCCGCGCCCACCGGGTGCCAATCGCGGAAGGTGATCGCGCCGTCATTCCCGCGGCTCGCGATGCCCACCGAGCCGCTCTCCTGTTGTCCGCTGTAAAGGCGGTAGGGGAATGCGTTGTCTGCGCTGACGTGATAGAGCTGCGCCGTCGATTGGTTGTACCAGGAACTCCAGCTCTTTCCGCCGTTCACAGTTATGATCGCGCCCTGGTCGCTCCCGAGCAAAATGACGTCGGAGTTATTCGGATTAATCCAAACGTTTTGGTAATCGTCGCCGCCCGGCGCGCCCCGCCAACCCTCCCAAGTCCTGCCTCCGTCGGTGGATTTCCAGCAGACGACGCTAGCCGAGTAGACAACGTTCGGATTCCTCGGATCGAAACGCACGACCGGCAGATCACCGCCGCCAATGCCACTGCCAGGGCGCGGATCATCCGTGGTGAGAACCCAGTTCTCGCCCGCGTCGTCGGAACGGTAGAGTCCTGAACCGTTCGCCGTCCGCACCGCTGCGAACAATGTCCTGGGGGAGCTCTGCGCGACCGCGATGTTCGCCTGAATGACTGCATCAGGCAGCCCATGGCGGAGCTGGTTCCAGGTCTTACCGCCATCGATTGACTTGAAGATGCCACCGTTGCCGCCGTTCCATGCGCTGTTTTCCCAAGGTCCTTCGCGGGATTCCCAGAGCGCGGCGTAAACCGTCTCGGAATTGGCTGGATCGATCTGCACATCCGCGGCGCCGGTGTTCTCATCTTTGTAGAGGACCTTCTCGAAGCTCTTGCCTCCATCCAGCGAACGGAAGATTCCGCGTTCTTCGTTCGGTCCGTAGGGATGACCTGCGACCGCCACAAAGAGCCGGTCTGCGTTCCGCGGATCGACCGCGATCTGCGCGATCTGTTGTCCGTCGCGCAAGCCGAGATGCGTCCACGTTTTGCCTGCGTCGTTCGACTTATAGATGCCATCGCCGACCGACAGATCTGGGCGATGCAAACCTTCGCCGCTGCCGACATAAATAACATCGGGATTCGAAAGCGAAACGGCGAGCGCGCCGACTGAACCTGTCGGCTGATCATCAAAAATCGGTTCCCACGTTCGCCCAAAATCCGTCGTTCGGAAGACGCCGCCATTCACTTGCGCCATGTAGAAGACGTTCGGTTGCGACGGAACGCCGGCGACCGCACGCGTTCGTCCGCCGCGATACGGGCCGATGTTGCGCCAGCGCAATGCTCCTCCGAAGTCCTGATCGATTTGCGCATGGGCTACGGCTTGGCCAAGAGCGATGAGCATGGCGAAGAAAACGCGGGTAGGAGCAAGCGTTAGTCGTGGGAGAAGGCAGTTGTTGAGCATTTTTAGATCACCTGTCTAACCGCCGCGCTGCTGCGGCACCGAGACTATTTAGATTCCTGCGAACCTCGTCGGCTGCAAGGCGCCTGCCTCAGTTTCGTTGCAGCTCGAGGCGCTCCGGTGCAATCGGTACGCCATTCTTGATGACGCTCTGAATGTCAGAGGCATGCGCGATGTCATCCAACGGGTTCGCGTTTAAGATGACCAGGTCGGCGAACTTGCCGGGGGCGATCGCGCCAATCTTCGCGCCGATGTCGCCACCGAAGGCTTTGGCGGCGTTGGCAGTAGTGCTCTGCAGGATCTGCATTGGAGTTAAACCGGCTTCGCGCATTAACTGGAACTCGCGGAAAAGCGCGGAGCCGTGGATGGTGCCGATGTTCCCGGCGTCGGTACCGGCGGCGATCGTGATGCCGGCGTCCTCGAGCGTTTTCAGATTTTTGAGAGAAATATCGTAGGTCTGCCGGATGCGGTCGAGGACGGCATCGGGATTGGCGAGCGCGGTCTTAATCCGATCGGGGACTTTGTCGGGCGGCAACTTCGTGACGTCGAGTGAGGCGATGACTTCCGGGTTGCCCCACGCTTTTTCTTCCGGAGTGAGGTTGAGTTTGCCGGCGAAGGTGAGGCCGTAACGCTCGAAGACGACAAGCGTAGGCGTGAGGATGGTGCCGCGCTCTTTCAGCAGCCGGACGAAGGCGTCGTCGACCAGTTTGTCGGTAACGCTGTGGACGAGGAGGTCGGCGCCTTCTTCAACCGCGGCGCGCGCGGCCTCGAGCTCGGTGGCGTGGACGGCGACACGCAATTTTTGGGCGTGGCTTTCCTCGATGACAGCGTGAACAACGGGGCGGAAGATGGCGGCGCGTTCGACATCGCTTTGGCCTGAGGCGGGCGCCGCACCCGGCGCAGGCGCAGGCGGGACGATGTACCAAATTTTGATGTAATCGGGATTGTGCGCGGTGAGTTTGCGCACGAACTCGCGACCCTGCTCGGGCGTGTCGATCTTCACGATCGGCGGATCACCAAGATCGAGCTGCGGG
>DASYVG010000267.1:0-2742 GCA_035937255.1 Chthoniobacterales bacterium
CGGGTTCGCCTGGTAAAAGACCAACCGGTGATGTGAAAGGCGCCGATGGCGGATCGGATCAGAAACCTGAAAAAGAGACGCAGCTGGCGGCCGAAGCAGAAGCAAACCGACAAGGCCAGATGAGTCCGGAACAGGCGGAGCGTCTGGTGCGCTCAATGAAGGATGAAGAAGAGCGCGTGCAGCTCGATGAACGCAAGGCAGTGCGACGTGTCTATAACGACTGGTAGCCTCCTTTCCAGGAATGATTTCTTTCCACCGAGCATTCGGCCGCGGGCGGCGTACGCGTGAGGTTGCCGCGCTCGCGGCGCTTGCGATCTACGCCTTCGTTTTTGCGCAGCACGCAGCGGGCGCGGGGCCGGCGGTGACCGCCGTCCTCGATAACTCAGAAACGGCCGTTGGTCAGCCCGTCCACCTGGAAATCAAAGTCACAGGCGTGACCGGCGCCACGCCGCCGGGCGAGATCACCGTGGATGGGCTCGATATTCGCTACAGCGGCCAATCCCAGTTGGTGGAGGGCCGCAATTTTCAATTCAGCTACAGTTTTGTTTACACCTACACAGTGATGCCGCTGAGAGCGGGCACGTTTCAAATCCCGCCGCAATCCGTGCGCTCCGGCGCAAGCACGGCGCAAACGCCGGCGTTGACGCTCAACGTGGCCGATTCTTCGGTGCGACCGTCACGGTCTAACCGCCGATCGGAGCCCGCAGATCCGAGCAAGATCGGATTTATCGAACTCATCCTGACGAAGTCGACTGCCTACGTCGGTGAAATGATTCCCGCCGAAGTGCGAGTGGGTTTCAATGCACGCGTGCCGGTTGAAAGCCTCGGCAGCGGCATCCAGATCGCAGGTCAGGGATTTACCACGCAAAAATTTCCGGAGCCGCGACAGGGACTGGAAACGAGAAACGGCAAAAGCTATGCCGTTTGGACTTTCAAGACTGCGCTCTCCGCGGCGCGCCCGGGAAAGATTGAAATCGGGCCGACCGAGATGACACCCGTAGTTCGCATTGCGCAGTCGAATCCCCGACGACAGGCGTTGCCTAACGACCTGTTCGACATGGACGATCCGTTCTTTAACAGCTTTTTTAACGATCCGGCTTTTCAGCCGTCGGTGCCGCGCGAAATCACGCTGAAAAGTGAGGCCCAGACGATCGAGGTGAAGCCTTTGCCAGCTAATGCGCCCCGCGAGTTCTCTGGCGCAATCGGCAGCTTCTCACTCCGAGCAGAGGCGAAACCGACAACAGCGCAGATTGGCGATCCCATCACGGTCACGACGACGGTCTCCGGTCGCGGAAATTTCGACCGGGTGGCCGCACCGGATTTCGAGGATGATCGCGGCTGGCATAAATATCCACCGAACGGGACCTTCAAGAAAGACGACGAGGTCGGAATTAGCGGCGTAAAGACTTTTGAGACCGTCCTGAGTGCGAATGAAAGTAAACAAAGCATCCCGCCGGTTACGTTTGCATTTTTTGATCCGATTAAGGCCGGCTACATCACGCTGCACAGCGAAGCGCTTCCGGTGCGCGTGCAGGGCGGGGCCGCGCCCGCTGCTTCCGCCTCGGCCGCGCCGGCAACCGTCGCTTCATCAGCCAGCGCGCAAACTTCTCCGGCTGCAGTGAAGCAGAGCGAGATCCTGCCGCAGCTGGATAGCTCTGCGCAGAACTTAACCACCTTCGCGGCAATTTACGCGCGCCGCTCGTTCTGGTTGGTGCAACTTCTCCCGTTGCTCGGGCTGATCGCATTCGGTTGGTGGATCGTTCAACGCGCCCGGCGGGCAGATCGCCACGCGCAGCGAATAGCCGCCTTGCAGGAGGAATTTTCCGCCGTGCAACGGCGCCTGCAGCAAACCGATTCACCGGCGGAGCAATATCTCACGGATGCCTCGCGCGCCGTGCAACTGAAGGCTGCTCTCCAAACCGGGATCGAACCTGCCGCCGTCGATGCTGCGGCGGCTGCGGCGGCCTTTCGCGTTGATGAAGCGACGAAAGTGCGCCTCGATCGATTGTTCCAGGAACGCGACGAACTGCGCTACAGCGGGAATTCCAACGGCGCGACGACGATTACCGAAGAGACGCGGCGCGAATTCCGCACCTTGATCGAAAACCTGTGAGAGCATTTGCCGCAACATACCGCGTGCTGTGCGTCTGCATTACGATCTCGTTCGTCAGCGTGGCGCGCGCCGATGATCGACTCGCTGAATTTTCGAAGGGCAATGCGGCCTACGCGGAAGAACACTTTGCTGAAGCGATCCAAAACTACGAACGCGCCGTGAGCGCGCGAACCTGGAGCCCGGCGCTCTTCTACAATCTCGGCAACGCTTACTTCAGGGGGGGTGACGCAGGGCACGCCATTCTGAATTATCGCCGAGCGCTGTTGCTGGACCCGCGTCATCCGGAAGCAGAAGCCAATCTGCGCGTTGTGCGCGACCGAGCGCGCGCTCTCGATCTACGCCAGAATGCCTTGGAGTCGTACGCCGCTTGGGCCAGCGCAGACACGTACGCGATTGTCGGTGCGCTCGCGTTCTGGGTGGTCGCGTTCCTTCTCCTGGATGCCTTCCTGCAACAACGAAGAGTAACAGCGGTTCGAACGTCGGTTCTCACTGCCGGTGTACTGGTTCTAGTCGCCTCCCTTTCCGCGCTCTATCTTCTCGAGACAGGCCGCTCCGGACGCGCGCTCGGGATTGTGACCGGCCACGAAGTTCAGGCCCGAGTCGCAACTGCGGAGAACGCCAGCAGCGTG
>DASYVG010000268.1:0-1767 GCA_035937255.1 Chthoniobacterales bacterium
GCCACGATTCGAAATGCCGGCTGAGCATGAGATTTAATTCGAGGTGCACATGCGCGCGCCCCTGGTTTAATCCTTCGCCGGTATAACCCATCACGCCGAGCTGATCGCGACGGTCCACATGCTGCCCCACGCGCACCGCGATTGAGCTGAGATGGCCGTAGAGGCTGTAGTAATTGCAGCCATCCCAGCGGTGCTGCACCACGACGTATTTTCCGTAGTTCGAAAATTCCGGAACGAGATTCGCATGAACGACGACGCCCGCGGCGATCGCGCAGACCGCGTCGAGCGGATCGCCCGCCGCATCGCGATGCAGCGGTTTAATGTCGATGCCCTCATGGAAACGCGTGAAAGCAATCCCGCTGGATGTCTCGATCGGATTGCGAACGAAGCCATAGCGGCCGCCTTCCCATGGCGTCGATTTTACGCCTTTATAATCGCGCTCGATGTATTGGTAAAAATCGGGTCCGCCGCCGCGAAAAATGGCGTCGTTATCTGTCGGCAAGGCGAGGTTCAGCGGCTCGCTCTGGCTTTTGAGGAGCGTGGGAATACCAACGAGCAGACCAACCAGCCACTGCGCCGCGAACCTCCGCATGCCGCTAATTTTTCCGTGGCCCGATGCGCGGCCATTCCTTTTTCATCAGCTCAATGTCATTGGCGGTCAGGCCGGACGCGATGTAAACTTTTCCGTCGGAAACCCGCCGATCGATTGCGAGCTCGGTGATCGGGCGACCGTTTACGAAAACGAAAAGCAACGTGCCACGGCGGTCGACGCTTAAGCTATCGAGTGCAAGCCTGCCGTGATCATCCAGCTGAAACAAAACGCCATAGCTTCCATCGGCAGCGCGGTACGATTGAAACGCGACGACGTCGTGCTCCGAAATGACCGGCATCTTTTCGATGGCTACGGTCTGGCCGGAAAACTGCGAGCGGATTTGCGTGGAGAAGGAGGAACCGTCGTGAGCGTTCGCTTCGGCGTGGAGGCGGAGTGTGCAATGAGCCTGTCTTCCGTGACAAATCGCCGCCGCGAGAAGTGAAAGGATTGCGAAGGCCGCCGCGCTTCTCATGGCCGATTGATAAAGGGTTTGACAGGATTTGCAACGTTTGCTGATTAGCCTCTCATGACGCGCTCGGTCGTATTTGCCCTCATCGTTCTTGCGATCACGACCGACGCGGTTGCACAGGAACCGGCGCCGCAAACGCAAAGCGAGAAACGCAGCTGGTTGACGCGTATGCTGCATCCATTTCATTCTTCTCCGGCGCCGAATTACAAGGACCTGCGACTCCGCGGCCTCGTCCTCGATTTGAAGCTCTCTCCGCAGCCGGTGAAGTTATCCGAGGTCCGGCAGCTCGCCGTCAACGTCACACTGACCAACGTGTCAAAACGCGCCGTCGCGCTCGATTTCCCGACCGAACAAAGGCTGGAAATTTACCTGCGAAATGCAGCGGACGCCGTTCTGACAAAATGGTCGGACAACCATGCGTTTGAGGAAAATCCCGGCACGGTCTTGATCAATCCAGAAGAGCACATTTACTACGCGGAAACGATCGCGACGCGCGACCTTACCCCGAACAAAGTTTTCATCGCCGAGGTTTTCTTTCCGCAGTATCCCGAGCTTCGTATCCGACAAAAATTTTTGACTGCCCCGTAGAAGTTATGCCGCTACGAGCTGGGAGGGCTTGTTCACGCGCTCTTGGCTCAATTACTTTCCCAACCCTTCGATAAGAATCATGGAAAGCCGCGACATCAGAAGTAGTGCTGGGTTATCA
>DASYVG010000269.1:0-1588 GCA_035937255.1 Chthoniobacterales bacterium
AGGACTTCGATCACGCTGTACTTGCCGAGTTGCTTGAGCTCTGCCATAACCTCTCGAAAAACGCTGTTTCTCCGCCGGCCCGAAGGATCATTCTTCCAGCATCTTCATCGCCTGGACCAGGCTCGTGCGCATGCGGGTAAAGGAGCCCGCCAGAACCGCAATCTCGTCCTTACCCTTTATCCGAAACTCCGGCGCATCGACCTTCCCGAGGCTGACCTGATCGGCAATCGCCGAAAGGCGGGTCACGGGCCGAATCACGATGAACATCAGCATGAGGTTAAGAGCGATCGCGATAAACGCGAACACGGCGGTAAGCGAGATCATGAACACCCTGAATGTATCGTCCGCGCGTTTCACGGGCACCGCCAATGGAACCGATACGATCTGGGCGCCGATGATCTCGTTCAACTTCCAGCCAAAGCCATTGGCCGGCCCGTACATGTCGATCACCGTTTTCGGGGCAGCATCGACGGTGCTATGACAAATGAGGCAGGCCTCGTTCTTGATCTGTATCGGGCGCGCCATATACATCGTGGGACCGGACGACGATTCGCGCTCGCCGACGATTTCGAGGCGGTCCGATGACTGACGGAACTGGTTGACAACGTCCACTTCCCAATCAGTCGCGCGGTCGCGGGGATTGGTCGGATTCAGCGTTGCTTCTTTGTAGGTGTAATCAGGGAATTTCTTGCGCAAATCATTAAATTGCTCGGTTGCGCTGTACGCCGGAATGGTTTGCGGCAAAAACTGATATTTCATCTGCGTCTCGAGCAGCGGTTTAATCTGGTTGGCGGTGTAAGCTCGGGCGGCAAGCGAGGATTCCATCATGATCCTCGCGTTCTGGACGACTTCGTCGCGCGCGTTTTTCTGCAGCAGGCCGCGCGAAATGTACGCCGCGATGATCAAGCCGATGACAAAAATCACGAGAAATACGAGATTGAATTTCACGATCAGCTTCATGGATGCACGCTCCTCTTACGGTGAACTGCGCTGTTGATGCTTTTCCAGCTTGGGCTTGGGTCGATACTTCTCCGGATACAGCACCGGATCCCACTCCGGGTGCTCGCGAAGGTTTGCGACGAGACCCTTGCGGAATTCGGCATCGTGCGCACGGCTTTGGAATCGCTTCACAAAGTTCTTTCTGACCGGCGCACTCGCCTTCAGCCATGTCTCGACCTCGGCATAGGCGGCTTCGTGATCGCGCTTGAGCTCGGGGTCCTTGTCTTTGAAGCGCTCGATGCGGGTGGGCAGATTGTCTTTGAAATGCCGCGGCATGGCGGTGACGAACTGCCCCGGCGGACGCGCGCTGACCACCGGCGGCTGATCACCGCTGAGAGAAATAAATTCGCCGCCCCTGACTGCGCGGGTGGCGACTGCTGCGCCCCTTTTGCCGAGTTCGGAAAACTTCGCTGCGCCCGACTCGATAAAGATTTCCACCGCGCCACCGCCCACGCGCAGCACGGCGGTGGCATCCTCGGCCACAAGCTGGGCAACCGGAGTATAGAATCGGACTGCTCCCGTCGCGGGTTTCTTTTGCGCGAACTTGACCCATCCGGCTAACACCGCAACCTCCGCTTCGCCGCGGGCT
>DASYVG010000270.1:0-7285 GCA_035937255.1 Chthoniobacterales bacterium
TTCCAGAATGCGCTGACCTTTCCGTTTGCCGGCCAGAAAGAACAAGTTGGCACGTGGGGTGTCGACACCGAATACGAGAACGTGTTTCTATGCGGGTCCAGCGCGATGCGCGGCGGCGCCGTTAGCGGCATTCCCGGTCACAACGCCGCGATGCGTGTGCTGGAGATGCTCCGACCACGGTGACGGATTCGCTTGGGTAGCGTCTCCGTACCCCGTGTCGCTAATCACATGGCCCGTGCGATCTCGCCGTTATTTGACGCGGACACGAAGCCTCTGGTCCTATTGGAGGGAGAACGATCCGCGCGTGATCAAGCCTGAGTCGGATGAGATCGTGGATGCAATCGATTCGCGACTTTCTCGACAAGCTTCTAAAAGGCGCTGCAGCCGTCGCAGCAGGCTGAGGGCTTATTCGCCGGGCACCCATCCGTGCCTGCGCCAGAATCCTCTCAGCTCGCTCGCGCTTCCGCGGAAAAGATTGCGCTCCGCGCGCCGTATGTTCGCGACGCTTATCGGGAACGCGGCGCGCGGAAGATCGCAAACGCCATCACCAGTGTACTGCCACAGCGTCCAATCGCTCCACGGCAGCAGCGCTCGGGGTTCGTAGTGGTAGTTCGCCACCCAAAGCCAGCAGCGCGACAAGATCGCCCTTTGCGCCGGCGTGACGCGGCGGCTTTTCAGCAGGGCGCGAAGCCGATTTTGTCCGGAGTAAAGGCCGGGATAGCTGCCGGTGCGTGCCTTGATTCGCTCGACGAAAGTAACCGCCTGGTCCACACGCATGGTGCCGCCGGGATAGTGTCCGTTTTTCTCAAAATCGAGGACGAGCAAAACCTCGTTCGATCGCGCTTCCGGATCGGCATCTCGCCATGAGCGCTCGACTACATTGAGAAGGTGGTCGGCCTGGCGCGTGGGATCGGTTGAGTCAGCGAAGTGATACGCGCCCCAGAGTAGGCCCGCACGCACGGCAGCATTCTGGCGCGCGCTATATTTGTCGTCCCGCGCAAACCGCGGGTATGTAGCCTCGTGAATTACGGCGACAATTCCTTCTTCGCGCATTCGCAAGAAATCCGGTCGCATCAGGTCGTAGTGCGACAGGTTAACGACGGTGTTGCTCGCCCACGCGGACACGTGCAGCGCCTGGAGAATCAGGACGGCACGAAAGATCGAAAAGTTCACCGGGCGCAAGATAGCCGCGCCCGCCATCACTGAAAGAGCGGAAACAAGATGCGCTGCGCCAGGAGGTAAATCCGACGCTGACGGCTGCGAAGGTCTGGCGCTCCAGCAGCTTGTCCCTGCTGAACCTGCTCAGCCAGCGGTATGAAGCGACCGGAACTAAATTATTCGCCGCTCTCATCCACCTGCTCCGCAGAAGGTGACGGTGAGTGCCTCACTCGCGGTTTGCGCGGTAACGTACGTTGCTTGGCCGTCGCCTGGAGAGTGGCAGCAGGCGAGGGCGCAGGCCGCGGGTGAGTGTCGCGAAAATGTTTTGTGCCGAGTCCGATCGCGAAGGCGGCGGCGATGAAGCAGATCGTCTTTTTCTCCTCCAGTGTAAGGACGAAGATGTGTCGCCGAACCTTGCCATGCGATTTCGTCACTCGCTGCGCGGTCGCACGTGCACGGAACGGTATTTGCCGCGCACATTCGTGTCGTAAAAGTGAGCTTTGGATTTGGCAGCCATCAGTTCACGATAGACGGTGAGCGGCACTTCCTCATAGCGGTAGATTGCGCCACTAACGAATTCAATTTCTAGAGCATGCAACCGCTTGCTGTATCCCACCCCGGCCAGCCCGGACGAGGCGACCTGTTCGTGCCGGATATGTGAAACGATGCCCGCCAGCTTCTCAGACCTGCCGGGCGGTTCTGCGCGCAGCAGAGACGCGCACGCACTGGTGAGGAACCAGACAGAAGCCAGCAAATAACAGGGCGAGGGGCGCACCTCGGCCAGTCTAGGCCTTCGCGGAGGTGGAGGTCTAGAAGTCTGTGGCCGTCCGTTTGCAAGCAGCGGCTCTAAGGCGCTTGGAACGGTTCAAAAGCTAGCGCCCCGGTTGTGCGGTCCTCGCTAGCGACCTAGCGGGGTCGTTATTTCAGTTCCCGCGGGTGGGGTGAACTCAAAAGTCGCTGCGGGGATGGGAGCGCGGGTCTCACTGGAATAAACGGTCACGATGCGGTCGCCGTTCGGTTGCAGCATTTCCGTGCGCTCGACCTGCAGACTGTCGTTCAGATCAACCTTGAAGCGCTGAAGGAATCGCTTCATCGAAGGATTTCGCGGGACGAGATCGAGGATGAATCCTTTCTCCTTCTGGCTCGCGCTCAGGTGATAGGTGCTTTCGACGTTTTCCAGATTGAGGCCGGCGGTTAGAGCGGCAATGCCGGCATCGAGGGGCGAGCGCCGACCTAACGAGTAGTGTTCCGCAGATTTGAAGTTTGGATAATAAATCCAGAGCTGCTGGCCATCTCCCACTGTGACACTGGGAGAGTTCCCCGTCACTTCGCGGCGGAATTTGTTGGGCGCCTGAAACCAGACTTTACCGGAGCTGCTAATTGGCTTGTTGAGGAGGTGAATATTCTTTTCTTCCTGAAAGGAAGCCTGCACCTGCGGTGCGTTGCTCCGTTTCTCGCGGATCCGCGCCAGCAACGTCTTCAGCTCGCCGGGAGAAAGAGGCTCGGCCGAAGCGAAGGAATATGTGAGTAGAAGAGCTACTGCTGCGAGCAAGACTTTAAACATCGGGTGGATTTGAGGATGAACGGCGTCACGATACTTCTTCGCGCCAGATCTTCGGTTCGACTGCAGCCGCGGCCGGCAAAGTGAAAAAAATGGTGGCGGCAAGGCTCCACGATAAGCCAATCGCGCAGGCTACGCCCAAGCCGCTGAGGGTCGGGTTGTTGGCGAAACCAAGCGATCCGAAACCACAGATCGCAGTCAGTCCCGCAAGCAGCACGGGTTTCACCACGCCGGCGACATCGTGCTCGAGCTTCGTTGCCCTTTGCCAGACAAGCAGCACATAGATGCCGTAATCGACTCCGATGGCAAGAACTAGGCGGAAGGCAAGAACGTTGAGAAGGTTGAGCGGAATGTGCAGCAGTTTCATGGAGGCGATCATTCCGCCGATGGACATCGCGAGCGTGGCCAGCTGGATCAACCACAAGCGCCAATCGCGATAGAGGAACGCGAGCAGGCTGGCATCGAAAATTGCCATCAATGTGCTAATGAAAATGAGCTGGTGACGTGACCAGGGGACGAGATCGGTCAACGTAAAGCTCCATCCTGACAAGGACATGGGGATGCCCGCGACCGGAAGTTCCTTTCGAAGCATCTGCTTCTGGTCCTGTGTTTCAACGGGAGCATTCGTGCTGACGAAGCCCGTTGTGAGCAGTGGGTCATGCGCGAAGTAACGATCCACGAGAAACCACCAGCTGGAAGAAGGCGCCAGTTCTGTTCGCCAATCGGGGATCGGCGCGGCTGGGTCGAGCGTCCGCTGCAATTGTTCGAGCAGGGTGAAGGCCGGAGCGAAGGTCGCAGGAGTAAACCCTTCGCTCACCACGCTGGTCTGGAGCGCCTGGCGCGTCGCATTGAAATCGATCGCCTGCAAGCGAAGCCGATTACTCGTTAGGCGAGCGGGCGAGAGAGCGAGGGCGGCCGGCGTCGAGAAGCTTTTGATTTTGCCGGCGGCCTGCAGTTCGGACCAATGCGCCGCGATTTTGTGCCAGGCGTCATGCAACTCCTGTGGGTTCTCTGCTCGGACGATGCCGATGACCGGTTCCCATCTGGTGGGCATTTTCGCCATGATGGTCTGAAGCGCATGACCGGCAGCACTCGACTTCGGTTCCATCGAGTGCGTGCTGACATCGAAGAGGAGGCGGGGCCGGGGACTGAGCGCGAGGGCCGTGAGCGCGAGCAACAGAGGTGTCGCAATCCAGAGCATCGGCGCCGGACGGCGCACCGTCCACGAGACGTAACTTTTCACGGTCGAAAAGATCCAATCGTGGCGGATCTGTGGGGCGCGGCGCGGTAGAAACAAAAAGAAAACCGTCAGCATGAGAACGCCGGCGAAACTGATGCCGATGGCAATCAGCACCCCGAGTTGCGTAAAGCCGCCCGATTGGGCGAGCAGCAGAGCGAGAAATCCGACGGCCGTCGTTAAGGCGCCAAAAAAGACGGCGCGTCCGAGATTTGAAACCGCATCTCGCACCGCCGCCTCGTAATTCAATCCATCGTCGCGCGCCTGTTGGTAACGGCCGAAAACGAGGATCGCAAAATCGACCCCGAGCCCGATCAAGATCGCGCAGAAGCCCACCGTGACCATGTTCAACTCGCCGAAGATAAGGAGACCGGCGGCGAGCGCGATTAAGCAGCACAGCAGGAGCGAGAAACCCATCCCGAGGAGAGGCAACCAGCGTCGAAAGCCGGCGTAGAAGACTCCGCCGACGAGAAGAATCGACCCGAGGAGCGTGATGACGATATCGTGCCGCATGCTGAGAGAGATTTCAGCGACGTAGGCGGACCGGCCAGTTACGAGCACCTCGAGTTTTCCGCCATCCCATCCGGTCGCGGCGGTTTGGCAGAAGGCGTTTACTTTTTCCATCAACCGCTGGCAATCGAACGCCCCAATTGTGGGCTGATTCGTCACCACCAGAAAAACGCGCGTCGTGCGATCGGAAGACGTGAGAGGCTGCTCTTCCTGTATGGAGGCGTTCTCCGCAAACGGTTTCAGGGCGGGACCGATCACGCCAAGAGGATCGAGCGACAGTTCCATTTCGGGTCGCGGTGAACCGGCTTCGATTTCCTGATGGAGGCGGTGCAGTCGGTCCCGAATCCTGGCAGGCTCCAAGAGTGCAATGGTTTCGCCAAACGCTGGCGGCTCCAAGTTGAGAAGCAGCGGGAGCGCGATCGACTGGAGATCTCGGATTCCATCGGGAGTTTCGATCGGCGCACCGGCCAGAATGCGGGTGCACCACGGCTGCGCGCGTAAGCGTTGAGCGAATTGCGGCGCGAATTCTTCCAGCTTATCGGCATCCTCCGGCGCGCAGCGGAGCGCGAACGTCAGCTCGCGGACCTGGGCAAAGTCGCGGTTGTAAACTTTGAGACCTTCAACCGACTCGAATCCCTTGGGGAGGAGATTCAAGACCTCGGTATCGAGGCGCATCCGCGTGACGAGGACCATAAGACTCGCCACAGTGAGCCCACCAATCGCCATCCACATGGCACCACGACGCCGGGTGACCAGGTAGGCGATGATATCGGAGATGCGCATGAAACCTTGGGGCAAGGCGCGACCGTCGCTGCTCCGCGACGCTCGGTCAAAAACGGAAGGTAAATTTCTCCGGACCAGAGGCGTAGCGCACGAGTGCCTGGCCCTTGGCCTGAATGAGCGCTGCTCGTAGCGCGATCCAGCCCCGCAATCGGGTCGGCGCGTTGGCCGGCGCTCCGGACCAGCTGCCGCGCGCGAGTGGACCCGAGACGCGCACGAAAATGGCGTCCTGCCGGATCATCAGAAGTGTCACACCCGGGCCCTTTGAAAACGTCAACTCAAAGTCGCCATTTTTTGAATAGCGAATCAAAACCTCGCCAATCAGCGTCGTTTTAGGACCGTGATAAAGCAGCTGACCGCTTTTCGCCTGCCAATCCTGAGCCGGTTCGGAGAACTTATGATGGAGCGTGGCGCAACTCGTTAGGCCAAAACCGAGAATTACCATGGCGGCGAAGCGCCAGGATCGGAACAACATGGCTCTACGACAACGCTTCGGCCGTCTCACGAATTGGAGCGGCTGGAGTTACGGTCGGTGGAAGGAGTGTGCGTCGTGGACAAAGCGGGAAATACTTCTGCAGCCAAATGAGGCCATAAAATACAGCCATCCGCCAGCGAATCGCGAAGCTGGTTCCAATATTGCCGCCCAGAACTGCGTTCACCGCGGGCGGGATTTGGAGAAGATCCTGTGGGTGGAGGAATACTTCGATAAATTCCTTGCTGTACCAGGCGTTCACAAAGCGGAGGTATACATCCATCGCTCTATTAATTGTGCGTTCGTAGCGAGCGAAGAGACGCCGGGCTTTCCGCGGATGATCGAGGACGACGTTGAGCGCGTCCGCGCTTCGTTCGCCCGCAAGAACAGCCAGGAAAACGCCGCTGCTGAAAACGGGATCGATGAAGCCAGCAGCGTCACCCGCCAGAAGCCAGCGCGGACCGGTTAGCCGCGCGCTGCGGTAAGAGAAATCGGCCGCGACGTGGACGGGGGAGACGCGTTCCGCGTCGATCATCCTGTCCGCCAGCAACGGTTGTTCCGCGAGCGCGCTGGCGAGGAACTCCTCGGGCGAGCGCCGGGTCTGCCGATAAACCGCGGCATCCAGCACCACACCGATGCTCGTCCGTTCAGCGGTCAGAGGAATCATCCAAAACCAGCGATCCAGCGCACGGACCATCCGCGTCAGGGTCCCATCCCGGCCGATGGGCCGCGCCACTCCGTCGTAGTGGGCGAAGATCGAAACCTTTTGCAGGTGCGTGTAGTTTTTCTTCAGTTTGAAATGATTCCCGAGCAGCGAGTTGCGGCCGCTTGCATCGATGACGTAGCGCGTCCCGATGGGTTCCGGCGCAGCCTCTTTCCCGCAGATGTGCAGGACGGCGCCGTCTGCGGAAAAGACCACCCGTTCCACAGATGTTTCCTCCCGCACTTCCGCTCCGTTCTCCGCCGCGTGATCGAGCAGCACCTTGTCGAATTCGGCGCGCGTGACCTGATAGGAGCGGTCGGTTTGCGAACGGAAGCCGTCCTCGAAATAAAATTTTACGCCCTGGTCGCTGCAGGCGCCGAACATTTCGCCGCCGAATTTTTCCATGAAACCGGCGCGGGCAAATTTCTCGTGCAATCCCAGGCGACTGAAGGCTTTCATGCTAAACGGCAGGAGCGATTCGCCGATGTGGAAGCGGGGGAATTTGTCCCGCTCGAGCACGAGGACGCGCCGGCCAGCGCGTGCCAGCAACGTGGCGGCGGTACTTCCGGCGGGACCCCCGCCGATGATCGCGACGTCATAACTGGCACTGCTCATCGGCCAACAAAGTTAGCGAAGTTGCTTGGGAAGCAAGCACGCAATCCCCGACCTGCACTTGTCACGCTGGTCCATTCGAACTAACAACCTGCACCGATGAAGTTGATCGATCGCTTCAACAGCCGAGAGCTTCTCGTCAATCTCCTGTTCGCGATCGCGGTGCTCAGCCTGGTTCTGGTGGTCGGGAACATTTTCCGCAAGCTGCTCCCTTTGCTCGTCAATCACGACGTGCCGGTTGAATTCCTCATC
>DASYVG010000271.1:0-6625 GCA_035937255.1 Chthoniobacterales bacterium
TTCGCGGCAGCTGGGTTGCTTTCCCTGCGGCGCGCCCCTTCGCAGGAAAGCCGCGCGTGCGGAGTGGAGACGATCAGATATCCAGCGCGCCGAAGTTTCAGGCAAAAATCGATATCGCTATACGGGGCGACGGTCGCGTCGAAGCCGCCCACCTGCATGAAAACTTCGCGCCGCGTCAGCAGGCAAGCATCGGAAACGGCGCTGTAGTTTCTCGTGATCTGCAGCTGCCGACCGGTACCGGGATCTTCGACTGGGAATCCGCGAAACGCATTTAGGCCGATCCGGTCGCAATCAAGGACGATGCCGGCGTGTTCAACCTTCCCATCAAGCCGCGACAAACGCGCGCCGACCGCGCCTACCTCCGGCCGTTGCACATGCTCCGCCATGGCAGTTAACCAGCCGGCGTCAATCGGATCAGCATCGGAATCCAGAAAGAGAAGCCAGGGACTATCAGCATCTTCAATTCGAAATGTCCCAACGGCCCCGCCGGAAATGATCTCGTAGTTTAGGTAATCGGTCCTGACGGAAACCCGCTCGCTCGGATCCGCATTCGATTCTTCCCTTCTGCACCGCATGACGATCCCAATCCTCGGCCGCTCGACGAGCTCTCGGCGGACTCGATAGGCGTGGGTGGACCAGTCTACGAAGACCGCGCCTGGTTGCCCGGTCCGCTCGAGGTGCTCCGCCAACGCACGCTTCCCGGCTTCGAGCGCTCCGGGCTTGCGCCGGATGTTGTGCGCGGTGGAAGTCGCCGTGCGGCGCCAATGGTAGAGGATCCGCGAGATGTGGTAAATGCGGTCAGTTTTCTCGATCAACCTTAAAAACAGATCGTAATCCTGCGCGCCGTCGAAACCTTGCCGGAAGCCGCCCGCGCTTTCGACTGCGGTGCGTCGCAGCAGTGTGAAATGACAGAGATAGTTGTAGGAGAGGAAAAAGTCGGGCGACCAATCCGGTTTGAGAATGGGCAAATCGAAGCCGTGCTCTGCCAGTTTGTCTTCATCCGAGTAGATGAGAACTGCGTCCGGGTGAACCTGAATCGTTTTGGCCCCGCAGGAGAGCGCGTCCGGTTCAAGCAGATCGTCGTGGTCGAGGACGGCAATCCATTCTCCGCGCGCTTCGGCCAGACCGCGGTTCGAGGCGCCCGCGATGCCTTGATTCTCGTCCATTCGATAGACGCGAATGCGTTGATCGGCTCGTGGCAGCTCGGACAGAACCTTTAGGGTCTCTTCTTTCGTGGAACCGTCATCGACGAGGATCAGCTCCCAGTTCTCATAGCTCTGCGCGCGGACGGAGCCGACCGCGTCGCTCAGCCAGGACGCGGGTGTGTTGAAGACCGGAGTGATGATGCTGACCAGCGGTGCGTGCTGGGAAGAGCGCACGTCCGCGCGCATCCTGGCAAGATCCGCGGGCGTGGCGCGATGCCGAGCCAACCACGCCTGATATGAAAGGGCCGAGGCCGGAGCCGGCGATTTCGAGAGCTGGGGACGCTTTCGCAATCGTGCCCAAAGGCCCGATTTCTTCCGACTCTTTGCATCGCTCGCCGCGCGTTTCGCGTCTTTCCATGCGAGGATCTGCGTTTCAAGTCGAGCGATGTGGCACTCCGCTGACTCCAGTTCCTCCGCCCGGACACGCAGCTTTTCCCGTAATTGATCTGCGGTGGATGCCGCGCTGTCGTCCGGCTGATGCGCGGGTTGAGAAGGCGGCTGCAACACACGGACATTATAATGATTGTCGCGCCGCGCAGCCAATTTTACGCTGCGGCGCCGCACGCGCACGCATGCTCGACCTAAGTGTTTACATTCTCTACCGGATCGCGTGTGGCCTCATCTCGGCCCTGCCGCTTCCGTTTGTCTTCTCGTTAGGCAAACTCGCCGGAGCCGTCGCCTGGCTTCTTTTGCCGGGGTATCGGCGACTCGCACGGCGCAATCTGGAGATCGCCTTCGCCGGGGAGAAACCGGCGTCCGAGGTACGCGCGCTCACGCGCCGCCACTTCCGGCGGCTCGGCGCAAATTTCCTTTCCGGCATAAAACTCAGCACCATGGAAATCGAAGAAATCGCCGCGCGTGTGGAGCTTGAAAATATTGAGTCCTTTCATCGAGAGTTGCGCGCTGGCCGGCCAGTTGTGCTCGTGCTCAGCCACCTCGGCAACTGGGAGGTAGCCGCGCAGTTGCTGCCGAAGCACGTCGGCTACGTGCGGGCCAGCACGGTTTACCAACAACTCAGAAACCGCCGGATCGACGCCGACATTCGCCAGCGACGCGCACGGACCGGATTAGAAATGTTCGATCGAGACGAAGGATTCCGGAAACCAATCGAGCTCCTGCGCTCCGGCGGCGTGGTTGGAATATTGAGCGATCAACATGCCGGAGATCATGGAATCTGGACGCCGTTTTTTGACCGCCTCGCTTCGACCACGCCGTTGCCCGCCCTCCTCGCCAAACGCACCGGAGCAGCGGTCATGACAGCGGCAGCTCATACGACGGGTCCGGGGCAATGGCGCATCACTTTTACCGGACCGCTGAACTCGGAAGCCGATTCGGTCGCATCGTTGACCTTCCGCGCCAATCTCGCCATCGAGGAACAGATCCGGCGGGCGCCGGAGGATTGGTTCTGGGTCCACAATCGCTGGAAAACGCCACGACCAAACTTCCTGCTCGGGCATTACAAGCGCGGGATTTATCTGGCGCCGGAATATTCCGCGGATCGACTGAAGCCGTTTCGCATTTTGATTCGTTCCACCAATTGGTTGGGTGACAGTGTGATGAGCGCGCCTGCCGTTCGCGCGATCAAAGCGGGCCGACCGGATGCGCATCTCACCATCGCCGCGCCGGCGAAGATCGCGGCCGTGTGGAAGCTGGTGCCGGAGGTTGACGCGATCATCACGCTGGAGGGAAAATCGTTAGGCAAGGCCGTCCGCGCGATCCGATGCTCGGGCCCGTTCGATGTCGGGGTGTTGTTTCCCAATTCGCTCCGAGCCGCGCTCGAACTCTGGCTGGCGGACGTGCCGAGGCGAGTTGGTTACGGAGGTCAATATCGCACCGCCCTCCTCAACCAGCTCGTGCGGTCCCGCGCGCAAACCGGACCGCCAGCCCATCAAGCGAATACCTACCTGCGGCTTGCGGGATCCGTCGGCGCCGACACGACGGCCGCGCAATTCACCTCCGGCTCGAGACGAGCCAAAGCCGTCGGCTCACAGCTAATGATCGGCCTTTGTCCCGGCGCGGATTACGGGCCGGCCAAACGGTGGCTGCCGGAGCGATTCGGAGCGGTCGCGGCGTCACTCGCGGCTCGGCTCGATGTCCACTGGCTTCTGTTCGGGAAATCCGACGACGCGGAGATCGGTGCCATCATCGCCGGAGAGATTGGCGCTGCATGCACTAATCTAATCGGCAAAACCAGTCTGGATGAACTGATGCGTGAACTGCAACGCTGCTCAGTTTTACTCACGAACGACACCGGCACGATGCATCTGGCCGCTTTGCTTGGGGTGCCCGTGGTCGCTCTTTTTGGGTCGACGGAGCCGCGGCTCACGGGACCGCTCGGTGCCGGCCATCGGATCATTCGTCATCAAGTCGAGTGCAGTCCCTGTTTCCTGCGGACGTGTCCGATCGATTTTCGCTGCATGAAGGCGATCAGTGCAAACGAGGTCGTGCAGGCCGTCGCTGATTTGATTGCGGAAGAAAGAGCGGGCGCCCGCTAGGTCGCGTCCATCGAACCGACAATTCCGTTGCGTTTGAAAGCCGCTTTAGAATGATGGGCGAAATGAATGACGCTGCCCCTCGCATCCGCACGGACGTTCAGGTGATGTTCTTCGACACCGACTGCGCAGCCGTCGTGCACAATATCGCCTACCTGCGCTTCATCGAAACCGCCCGCACGTTGCTCGCCGAAGAGCTCGGTTTGTCGCTCGTCGAGATGGAGAAAACCCGGAAATATCCAGTGGTGATCCGCACCGAGATCGACTACCGGCGCGCTGCGAAACTCGGCGATCGCCTCGCCGTCGAGGGCTGGCTCGACCGACTCGAACGCGTGCGTTTTTGGTGCGCATTCCGGATCACGCGCGCAGCCGATGCGTCGTTGATCGTCGAATGTCGTCAAATGCTGGCGCTGATCGAGCTGCCGGCGGCCAAACTTCTCCGGTTACCCGAGAGCTGGGATCGATTTCGTCGCGCGACGCATGTGCGCCCATAGCTTAAACCGCGCGTAGAAGATTTCCGGAAGGATCAGATGGTCGCCGCGACTCGCACTTGGAGGCTGCACGATGCAGTGATTGGGCCTGTCGCGCTCAACCCGCCTCCCACACGCCACGCGCTGTTTGTGCTTCTGCTCGCGCTGGCCATCCTGCTGCACATCGGTACGGCCGGATGGGGCGATTTGTACGGCGAAACGGAAGGGCAATACGCCGGCGGCGCGCGTGAGATGTTGGAGTCGCACCAATGGCTCATTCCGACGAACGACGGCATTCCGCGACCGCAGAAACCGCCGTTACTCTACTGGCTGATCGTCGCTTCCTACAAAGCATTCGGAGTAACTGAAATGGCCGCTCGATTGCCGATCGCATTGGCCCTGATCGGCTCGGTGGCCCTCACTTTTCTCATCGGAGAACGGCTTGCGGGCTACTGGCAGGGGTTCACCGCGGGACTAATTTATCTCTGCTCCTCCGGCGCGTTTCTTCTCGGGCGAATCATCATGCCGGAGCCCGTGTTCAGCTGCTTCATCACCGCTGCAATTTACTGCGGAGTTGGCGGTTTCCAGGATCGGAAACGGCGCCGGCTCTGGTTCGCTGGCTTTTGGTTCTTCTGCGCTCTCGCGTGCATGACGAAGAGCTTGCACGGTCTCATCTACCCAGCCGCGACCCTTGCCCTCCTGGCAATTTTTTTTCGCGAAGCGCGGCTGCGATTCCGGGCATTGCTTTGGTGGCCTTACTTCCTGCTCTTTCTGGCCATCGCGCTGCCTTGGCACATCTGGGTGGAACGGCGTTTCCCGGGATTTTTGCACAATGTGACAGCGACTGAGTGGCTGATTCACTTGTTCGGTCGCGCGGATGCCACCCATAGCTATGACGATGTTCCGCGTTTGCAGTTCCTCGCTTTGCACATCGCATGGTGGTTTCCGGCTTCGTTGCTGATCCTGCCGGGCGTAATCTTCGCCGCGCGGAAGATCTTGCGACCGCGGGAACCGGAATTCGCGGACGCGCTGCCACTTTGCTGGAGTGCGGTCGTGTTGATCCCGCTGCTTTTTATCGGACAGCGACAGGACTACTATGCGATGAGCATGTGGAGCGCGTTCGCGCTGTTTGCTGCCACCGCCTGGAGTCGAATCCCGCCCAGACTCCGCTTTTGCGGGGTGGCGCTAGTGTCAGCCGCCGGTCTGGCCGCGGGCGCGGCTTTTTTTTTCCTGCCATGGATCCTGCGTGGCGTCGAAACCTGGGGACAAACAACCGAGCGCACGACCGCGTGGCGAACGGTGCAGTCGATTCCGTACGGTACCTGGATGCTGTTTCGCCCAATGTTCGCGATCGCCAGCGTGGCCATTCTGCTCTTTTCGATGATCGCGTTCATCTGCTTGAAACGTGGCCGTGAGCGCGCCGCACTTATCGCCGTGTCGGCGGCGATGCTTCCGATTGGCCTCACCATGATCGAAGGAGTTTCGCGGATAGCTCCCTATTTCTCTCTGGCAGACGCGGCGCGCTTTTTAAACGACCACGTCGGCGACACCGGCGCCGTCTTGTACGAAGGGCCGATGCATGCCGGCAGCAGTCTGGTTTTTTACCTCAACCGCAAATTCCTTTTAGTAAACCAGCAACGGGAGCCATACGAAACCGGGCCAGACACAACTGATCGCTATCTCACCGAGGACCTCCTTTTAGCGCGTTGGAGCGCGGCCGATCCAATCTATTTGATCATCGAACAAGACCGCGTGCCGTATTGGCAGAAGGTGCTGACGGAGAGATTCCACATTTATCATCAGGTGAGCAGTTGCGGCACCTGCGTCCTGCTCACTAATCAGCTTTAGACCACGCTCCTGCTTCGATCACGAGCTCACTTCAGCGGTGCTCGCACCTCACTTGCGAGGAGACGGCCCCAGAGGGCGCTAAATGGATGAACCTGGCTCACCGGCTCGCCGTCGCGCACTAGCGGCCGATGCTCGTTAGCCCACTGAAATATGGAGCCTTCGAGATTCCTCACATCGGAGTAGCCAGCCCTGCGCAGGGTTGAAGCCATCGCTCCTGAGCGGTAACCGACGGCGCAATAGGTGACGATCGGCGTGTCTTTCGCAACGCCTGCCAAAGCAGGCTTTGCCGAGGTTCCCGGATCAACCCGGCGTGCCCGCGGCAAATGACTGACGTTCCATTCCGCTTCCGTCCGCACGTCCAGCAGGACCGGCTCTTGCCGGCTGTGATCGGCGAGCCGCCCGGCGAGCTCTTCGGTGCTGATCCAACGCACATTTGGGAACTTGGTCCGCAATGTCGCCTTCAACACGACCCATTCAAAACTTTCACTTTTTGCCAACCCGATACCGGCGACCAGCACAACGGCCGCCGTCATCAATAATCCGACCCGCCAGTTTGATCCACGGGGCCGCAGCGGAATTAGGCGCACGTAATCCATTTGAATCCTCTCGT